>DATHUU010000019.1:0-8852 GCA_035461925.1 Ilumatobacter sp. | reverse complement strand
CTCGGTGACGTCGATCTCGATCGGGTCGCACACCGCGACGCGCTGGCCGAGCTCGAAGCGGGCCGCTCCGGGGTCCGTCACTACGGCCCCCACGGGGAGACGACACCGGAAGACCTCGTCGACACCCCGATCATCCGGGTGTTCGTCGAGTCGTGGGCACCGCCGCCACAGATGTGGATCTTCGGCGCGGTCGACTTCACCGCCGCGCTCGCCAAGGTCGCGAAGGTGCTCGGCTATCGCGTGACGGTGTGCGACGCCCGCGAGATCTTCGCGACCCGGCGGCGATTCCCGATGGCCGACGAGGTTCGGGTCACCTGGCCGGCACCGATGTTCTCCGAACGGGGTGACGAGCTCGGGCCGCGCGACGCCGTCTGCATCCTGACCCACGACCCGAAGTTCGACGTGCCGGCGGTGCAAGGGGCGCTCGCGACGACGGTCGGCTACATCGGCGTCATGGGCAGCCGAACCACCCACGAGAAGCGGATGGAGCGCCTCGCCGACGCCGGTGTGACCGACCGCGCCGACATCGACCGGCTGATGTCACCCATCGGCCTCGACATCGGAGCACGCACCCCGGAGGAGACCGCGATCTCGATCTGCGCCGAGATCATCGCCCGCCGGACCGGCCGCGTCACGCCGTCGCTCCGGGACGGCACCGGTCCCATCCATCAATAGCCCCGGTTCACCAACTCGGGGCCGTCAGTCGCCGAAGGGGTCACCGAAGTCGACGGAGCGCTGCGACGGGAGCGTGACCGCTTCGACGTGGCTGCCGCTGTTCGGCGAGTGCACCATCGTGCCGAGTCCGAGGTAGATCGAGATGTGGCCGGGGTAGTACACGAAGTCGCCCGGCACGGCCTCGTCCGACTCGATCTTCTCGGCGGCGCGGAACTGGTCACCACTCGTCCGCGGGATCTCGAGCCCGGCTTGTCCGAACGCCCAGATCGTGAGCCCGGAGCAGTCGAAGCCCACACCCGGCTCGGAGGCGATGCTCCGATACGGCACCCCGAGTTGGGACAACGCTGCCAGCACCGCCCGCTGCTTGACGATCGGTGCCGACGCCCACGCGTCGCTCAACGCGTCGGGGTCGAGCTCGAGGTCACTGGCCGTCATCGTCGCCGCCGCGTCCCGGCTCTGGATGAACCGGACGTAGTCGGCCGGGTTGTCGTCGATCTCCCAACGTGCGAAGGCATCGAGCGCGCGGTCCGCCTCGGCGGCGATCGCCGTGGACTTCGTCCGGACGCTGGCCTCGGCACTGCCGGGGACCGCCAGGAGCCCGACGGCGAGGAGCGCACAGCCTCCCAGCAGGCCACGGCGCAGGCGCGATCGAGACGTGATCTTGGTGTTGCGAGACATGGAGCTCGTTTCGTGTCGTGGTGGGCCCAACACCCACTCGGTCAACGATGGACGACGTTATCGTCACGCGATCGCAACAAACACATCGTTCCGTCACCTTTTCGTCATGTGTCCGGCCTGACTTGAGGCCGGATACCGCCCGAGGGCGACCGCTCGCCCGATGGCCGCCATACTTCGTGGGTGGGTCAGCACACGTCCGACGAACCGGAGGACTCGAGGACCACGGTTGCACTCGTCCTGGCCGCGGGCGCCGGCAGCCGGTTCGCCGGTCCCACCCACAAGCTGCTCGCCGACCTGAACGGCGTCCCGGTCGCGCGCCGGGCCATCGATGCCGCCCGCCGAGCCGCGATCGGGCCGGTCGTCGTCGTCACCGGCGCGGTCGATCTGTTCGACGGTGACCCGCCGTCCGACGTGGTCGTGGTCCACCACGCCGGCTGGGCCGACGGTCAGGCGACCTCACTCCAGGCCGGGCTCCGTGCCGCCCGGCGACTCGGCGCTGGCGCAGTGGTCGTCGGTCTCGCCGATCAGCCCTTCGTCACCGCCGAGGCATGGCGGGCCGTGGCAGGGTCGACGTCACCGATCGCCGTCGCCACCTACTCCGGACATCGCCGCAACCCCGTCCGTCTCGCGGCCGACGTCTGGCCACTGCTGCCGACCTCGGGCGACGAGGGGGCCCGATCGGTCGTCAGGTTGAGGCCGGGGTTGGTGGAGGAGGTACCCTGCGCAGGGTCGCCGGCCGACATCGACACCTGGGAGGACCTCGCGCCATGGCAGAACAGATCGTCAACGAATTCACGGTGAACCGACCGATCGACGAGGCGTGGCCGATCATCTGCGACGTCGAGCGGATCGCTCCCTGTCTCCCGGGCGCGCAACTCGAGGAGATCGAGGGCGACGTCTACCGCGGCAAGGTGAAGGTCAAGCTCGGTGCCGTCGCAACAGAGTTCAAGGGTGAGGCCCAGTTCGTCGAGCGAGACGACGAGTCGCACACCGCCAAGCTCGCCGCGAAGGGTCGAGACACGAAGGGCCGCGGCAACGCCGCTGCCGACATCTACGCAGAGGCCGAGGCGCTCTCACCCACCAGCACGAAGTGCACCGTCACCGCCGACATCCACATCACCGGCAAGGTCGCCCAGTTCGGGCGCGGCATCATGGGTGATGTCAGCAAGAAGCTGATGGACCAGTTCGCGCACAACCTCAACACGATGCTCGACGAACAGGAGCCGGCCGACGAGCCCGCGGCCCCGGCCGAACCGCCCGCCGCCGCGGCATCGCCCGCTGCGGCGGCCGCCGACGAGCCCGCCCAGCCGACGGTGCGCAAGATCAACGGCCCGGCCGCCGAACCGGTCGACCTCGCCGACATGGCCGGCCCGGCACTCCTCAAGCGGATCGTGCCGGCGCTCGCAGCGATCCTGATCATCGTGTTGCTGCTGCGCCGTCGTCGGTGACCCCGCGGCCCCGATCGGCCCGACGAGTCATCCCCGACGTTCGACGTGTCCACCGGCGACGACATGTCAACCTCAACCCCACCCTCGTCCGCGGCTGACGACCGCGCCCGCGTCGCCGAACTGCTCGGACGGGAGCCCCGCGGGCGCTACGAGATCGTCGTCCGCGACGCCGTCGGTGACCCGGTGGTGCTCCGCAACGCACCGTTCCTCGACGACGGAACTCCGATGCCCACTCGGTACTGGTTGATCGGCTCCGAGGAGGTTCGCAGGATCGGCCGGCTCGAGGCCAGCGGTGGTGTCGACGCGGCGGAGGCCGCCGTTCCCGCCGACGAGCTCGCCGAAGCTCACGCCCGCTACGCGGCCGAGCGCGACGCCGAGATCCCCGCGAACCACGAGGGGCCACGACCGTCCGGTGGCGTCGGCGGCACGCGCGTCGGGGTCAAGTGCCTCCATGCCCATTGGGCCTGGCACCTCGCCGGCGGCGACGACCCGGTCGGACGGTGGATCGAGGGCCAGCTCACCAGCTCGGATACGGATCCCCTCGTCGCGATCCGAGACACGAGCACCACCGTGCACCTCCCCGACGGCACCACCCACGAGATGCCGTGGGGAGCGACCACGCTGACCGACCGGTGGCTCCGCGACACGGACCCACCCCGACCCGAAGCGCTCACGAACGCGCTCGGCACGATCGCCGATCACCTCGACGACGTGCTGCGCGAGCACCCCGAGCTGCTCGACACCACGGGGCTGACCTTCGCCGGCCCGACCGTCGCGTCCCTCGCACGCGTCGAGATCGGCGCCGACGAGGTGGACGATCGCATCGCGCTCGCACGCGATGCCGGTGAGGAGATCTTCCGGATCGTCGCCACGGACACGACGGCCGATCGCGCCTTCCATCCCGGACTACCGTCAGCACACGTGGACACCATCGTGGCGACGTGCTGCATCGTGCTCGCGTTCCTGCGGCGCCTCCACCTCGACACCGCCGACCTCGTCACCGTACCGGTCGATCACGGACCGGTCGCTCGGGGCTGAGTCGTGGCTCGACACCCGTCGTCGCTCCTCCGGCGTCAACCGACGCCTCGCCTGTACGGGCGGCGCGTCATGCTGCGGCCGCTCGGCCCGACGGACTTCGCCGCGTGGCGCGAGGTTCGGGCCCGCAACGAGGACTGGCTCGTGCCGTGGGAGCCGCAGCGGCAGCGCTCGATGCCCGACGCCACCCACGACCGTGGCGCGTTCGAGGCCCGGTGCAACGCGCGCGACCGCGAACGGGCAGCCGACCATGCCTACCCGTTCGGGGTCTTCGTCGACCAGCAGTTCGCCGGAGAGGTCAACCTCAACAACGTGACCCGTGGCGCGCTCCAGAGCGCGACCATCGGCTACTGGATCGACCAGGCTCGCGCCGGGCACTCCTACATCGCCGAGGCCGTCGTCGTGCTCAGCCGCTTCGCGTTCGAGCAGCTCCAGCTCCACCGACTCGAGATCTGCATCGTGCCGCGCAACACCAACAGCCGACGGGTGATGGAGAAGCTCCGGTACCGCAACGAAGGCGTCGCGGAGCGCTTCCTCGAGATCAATGGCACGTGGGAGGACCACGTTCGCTACGCGATCACCGCCGAAGAGTGGTCGGCTCGCCAGGACGAGTTGGTGACGACCTGGGTCGCCGACTGATTTCAGTTCTCGCCAGCGAGGCGGAAGGCCTCGGCCTTGGCCTGACGCACCGCCGTCCGCCGCTTCCACATCTTCGTCTTCCAGTGGCGCCGGTTGCGCTTGCTCTGCTTCGCGACCTTCGTCTTCGCGATCTCCGCGTCGTGGTGCTTCTCGGGCTTCCAGGCCCGGCCGGGTTCGTGCAGATCCTCGGGCTCGAGGCCGGCGCTCACCTGGTGAGCGACCTGGTTGAGCTCCACGTGGATCCGGTGCCGCTCGCTGTGGGCGTGGGCACGCAGTTCTTCCTTCGGCGGCAACGGCACTTCTGCGGTGCGATGACGCTGGCTCATTGGGCTACCTCCTTGTCGGATGGTCCAGTCGATGCTGGAGTAGCTCCTCCCCTTGCACCTGCACCATAGCCCACCGCTCACCGTCCGTTGTCAGGGTCTTTGGTAACAGTTCTGCGCGAATTCCCGCCGGCCGGCCTCACTCATTCCGGCCGGCGATCTTCGCCCTGAGCGCGGCGATCCGCTCCTCGAACCAGGGTTGTGTGACGGTCCAGAGCTGGGGTTCGAACTCGCGGGCGACGGCGTCGGGGTGCGTCCGGATGTCGGCCATGTCGCGGATGGTCTGCTTCGTGAGGATCGCGAGCTCGCGGGGGGCGGTCGCCGCACCGAGCGCGAACTGGTGGGCCGCCTCGAGCAGCTCGTCATCGGGCACGCACTTGTACGCGAGCCCCACCCGCTCGGCCTCGGGCCCGTCGAGGACCTGGCCGAACACCACCGCCGCCATCGCTGCTTGCTGCCCGACGATCCGACGCTGCATCCACGTGTGCCCACCGCCCGGGTGGAGCCCGATCTGGAGGAAGCGGGTGTCGAACCTGGCACGGGTGGCCGCGATGCGGACGTCGCAGCCGAGCGCGAGGTTCATCCCGGCGCCGACCGCCGGGCCGTTCACGGCCGCCAGCGTCGGCAGCGGGCTGCGGGCGATCCGCAGGAAGCCCTCGTAGACGTTGCCGAGGCTCTCCCGCGTCGCGGTCTGCAAGTTGCCGAGGTTCGCCCCCGCGCAGAAGGCCGACCCGGCTCCGGTCACGACGACCGCCCCGACGGACTCGTCGTCCTCGAGCGCGTCCATCGCGGCGACGATGGCCTCGACCATCGGCGCGGTCATGGTGTTGCGTTCGTCAGGGTTGTTGAGCGTCAGCGTCGCGACGCCGTCACGGATCTCGGTGAGCACGATCGACATGTCCGCGAGTCTGGCAGAGCTCGAAGCCAAGACGGGACCTCGGACTCTCCCGATCGGCCGTGACCAGGCGATAGCCTGGGCCGCGTTCACGTGAACACATTCCCATACTGTCCCGAGAAGGGGGAGATCCATGATCAAGAGCAAGCGTCTGCTTGCAGCAGGGCTCGCCGCGTCGCTGGTCCTGGCGGCCTGCGGCGGTGACGACGACGACACCGCAGAGCCGTCCGAGGAACCCGCCGAGGAGCCCACCGAGGAACCCGCTGAGGAGCCTTCGGAGGAGCCCGCTGAGGAGCCTTCGGAAGAGCCCGCCGGCGAGTCGTTCAACGTCGGTCTGACGTTCGACATCGGCGGCCGTGGCGACCAGTCGTTCAACGACTCGGCCGCAGCCGGCATCGACCGTGCGGTCGAGGAGCTGGGCATCGAGTTCACCGAGGCCGAGCCAAACGCCGACGGTTCGAACCGCGCCGAGCTGCTTCAGCTCCAGGCCGACCAGAGCCCGCTCGTGATCGGCGTCGGCTTCCTGTTCGCCGCCGACGTCGCCGCCGTGGCGGCGGAGAACCCCGACACGAACTTCGCGGTCATCGACGACGCGATGCTCGACTTCGAGGTCGACCCGCCGGCACCCGTGTGCGAGAACTGCGCGGGACTGACCTTCGCCGAGGAGCAGGGTTCCTTCCTCGTCGGCGTCGCGGCAGCGCTCAACACGCAGACGAACACCGTTGGTTTCATCGGCGGTGTCGGTGGCTTCGGTCTGATCGAGAAGTTCGAAGCCGGCTTCGAGGCGGGCGTGAAGGCGGTCAACCCCGACATCACGATCATCTCGCAGTACATCACCCAGGCACCGGACTTCGATGGCTTCGTCGCCCCCGACCGTGGCCGCGAGATCGCTCTCGCGATGTACGACCAGGGTGCCGACGTCGTCTACCACGCCGCGGGTGCCTCGGGTGCCGGTCTCTTCGAGGCGGCCGCGGAGCGCTCCGAGTCGTCCGGCTCGAAGGTGTGGGCGATCGGCGTCGACTCCGACCAGTACAACACCTCGGCTCCCGAGGTGCGCGACTACATCCTCACCTCGATGCTGAAGCGGGTCGACGTCGCGGTCTTCGAGATCACGAAGGCGCAGCAGGACGGCTCGTTCACTTCCGGCAACACCGTGTACGACCTCTCGGTCGACGGCGTCGGCTACTCGACGTCGGGCGACTTCCTCACCGCCGAGCAGATCGCCACCATCGAGGACTACAAGCAGCAGATCATCGATGGTGCCATCGAGGTTCCGACGGTCCCCGGCGGCGCCTGATCACTCGCTGAACATCACCTGGTTCGTCGCCAACCGTTCGGTTCGGTGACGGACGCACTCCGCGGAGCGGAGGTCGACTATGTTCGGCCTCCGCTCCGTGCGTTTTCGATGCCCGGCGCACCGGTCCGGCTGGGACCGTTTCACCGAACACGTCCAGGAGGTGCCGCATGACGGCGGCGATCGAACTGATCGGCATCACGAAACGCTTCCCGGGCGTGATCGCGAACGACAACGTCAACCTGACGGTCGAACCGGGTGAGATCCACGCGATCTGCGGCGAGAACGGTGCCGGCAAGTCGACCCTGATGAAGATCCTGTACGGCATGCAGCCGGCCGACGAGGGCGTGATGAAGATCAACGGCGAAGAGGTCCACTTCTCCTCGCCGACCGATGCGATCGCAGCCGGCATCGGCATGGTGCACCAGCACTTCATGCTCGCGGACCAGATGACCGTGCTCGAGAACGTCATCCTCGGCTCCGAACCCACCAAGCCCGGCGGGCGCATCGACTTCGACGAGGCCGAGCGTCGCCTGCTCGAGGTCGGTCAGGCGTACGGGCTCGCCGTCGACCCGGACGACCTCGTCGAGACGCTCGAAGTCGGCGAGAAGCAACGCGTCGAGATCATCAAGGTGCTCTTCCGAGGCGCGAACATCCTGATCCTCGACGAACCGACGGCCGTGCTGGTCCCCCAGGAGGTCGAGGAGCTGTTCCGTAATCTCCGGGAGCTGCAGGCCGGCGGATCGACGATCATCTTCATCGACCACAAGCTCCAAGAGGTGCTCGAGATCTCCGACCGCATCACCGTGATCCGTCGCGGCAAGACCGTGGCCACCGTCGACGCCGACTCGGTCACCGCGGGCGATCTGGCCGAGTTGATGGTCGGGTCCGAGCTGCCGTCGCCGGAGACGAGCGAGTCCACCGTGACCGACGAGGTCGCACTCGACGTCGCCGGTCTCACCGTGCTCGACGCGGACGGCCGCCGCGCCGTCGACGACGTCTCGCTCACCGTGCACCGTGGGGAGGTGCTCGGGGTCGCCGGTATCGAAGGCAACGGCCAATCCGAGCTCATCGACGCGCTCATCGGCATCACCGAGCCCGCGGCAGGACGGATCACGATCCTGGGTGAGGACATCTCCAGAGCCTCGGTGCGACACCGCCGTGAAGCGGGAATCGGGTTCGTCCCGCAGGACCGGACGTCGGACGGATTGCTCCTCGACGCGACCCTGTGGGAGAACGCAGCACTCGGTCACCAGACCAAGGCGCCCTTCTCGAAAGGCTTCTGGATCGACCGCGCCGGTGCTCGTGAGCGGACCGAGAAGATCCGCGAGGAGTTCGACGTCCGGTCGCCCGGCGTCGACACCAGCGCCCGCGCGCGGTCGGGCGGCAACCAGCAGAAGCTGGTGATCGGCCGCGAGCTCACCGCCGGCCCGCTGGTGTTCATCGCCGCCCACCCGACACGCGGCATCGACGTGGGTGCCCAGGCCGAGGTCTGGAACGACATCCGCGACGCACGGGCCAACGGCCTCGCAACCCTGCTCGTCTCGGCCGACCTCGACGAGCTGATCGGCCTCTCCGACACGATCGTGGTCATGTTCCACGGTCGGCTCGTCGCCACCCTCGACCCGGCCGAGGTCACCCCCCGTACCCTCGGCAGCTACATGACCGGAGCGGCGCTCGAACACGCCACTGACGAGACCGGGGGTGCGGCATGAACACCGGCCTCGTTCGCCGGATCGGGCTCGCCGTCGCCGCGCCGCTGACCGCCGCCTTCTTCGCGGTCCTCATCTCCTCGATCGTGCTCGAGCTCTCGGGCTCGAACGCGTTCGAGACGTTCAAGACGATGATCGAGAACGGCACCAAGC
>DATHUU010000018.1:0-17026 GCA_035461925.1 Ilumatobacter sp. | reverse complement strand
TCGCGACCCTCCACGCTCGACGCGCCGACGAACACAGCGACGGCGCCGACATCACCCGGTACCTCCGTGGTGACCGACACGGAGATCCGCGGGACGGTCTCGAGCGAGGGGATCGGATCGAAATCGTCCGAGACGGGGATGGCGCGGGTCATGGTTGCTCCTCACTGCTCCGAGGTGGATGGACGTCGACGTGAACCGTCGATCGGGTGTGACGATGTCGTCGACGGCTTGGACGCTACGGGGCGCTCCGAGGTCTCCGATAGACCCTGATCGGGTATAGTCCGCCGTCGACACGCGGACGATAATGCGGCGATGAGCACCGCCGGATCACCGATCGACACCGTGAACGGCTCGTGGTTCCCACTCGCGGTCGGGATGCTTTGCCAGGTCCAGATGTCGTTCAACGCCTTCAACGGCCTGACCATCGCCTCGCCGCGGCCGGGGCGATGACCACACGCTCGGCGGCGGGAAGCGGCCGTGGCGGCTCCTGACCCGTCGTCCGAGCGCGGTCCGCTGATCCGATCGATCGCGCTCACCGGAGCGATCGGCCTGCTCGGCATCGCCTGGGGGATCGCCTCCGGGTCACAGATGGTCCTCCTCGATGGCGCCTACGCGCTCATCGGGCTGCTGGTGTCGTGGTTGCTGCTGCTCGCGTCGCGCCTCGCCGGGTCGGAGCCGGGAGGCCGGTTCCCGTTCGGCCGGGAGTCGGTGACCCCGCTGGTGATCGGCGTCCAGGGCTTCGTCCTGCTCGCCACCTTGACCTACGCGGCGTTCGAGGCGGTGGCGACGATCCGCGAGGGTGGCAGCGACGTGACGGCGAGCTGGGCGATCGCGTACTCAGCGATCAGCACCGTCGCCTCGCTCGGGTTCTGGTGGTGGCTGCACTCTGTGTCCGCCGACTCCGATCTGCTGGTCGCCGAGGCGACGGCCTGGCGGATCGGCGCGCTGCGTGGTCTCGGCATGGTCGTCGGGTTCGTGACGATGGCGGTGCTCGATCGGTCGTCGTGGTCGGGTGCCGCGGCCTATGTCGACCCTGCGATGGTGCTCGCGACGTTCGTCCTGTTCCTGCCGCCACCGCTCCGGATGGTGAAGAGCACCATCATCGAGCTGCTCGAAGGCGAACCGGTCGACGAGATCCGGGCACCGGTGCTCGACGCCGTCGTCAACGTGGCGCGACGCCACGGCATCGACGAGCCGATGATCCGCACGAACAAGGTCGGGCCGAAGCTGTACGTCGAGGTCGAGGCGGTCGTCGAACCGCACCTGACGATCGCGGCACAGCACCGGCTCCGCGAGGAGCTGCGAGACGTGCTCGACGCGATGCCGTTCGACGTGTGGTTGAACGTCGAGCTGCTCCCCCGAGGCGGAGCTCCCGAGTGACCGAACCCGTGGACGCGGCGGCGGGCCGGCTCGACGAGTTCCTCGTCGAGCTCGGTACCGATCTCATCCGATCCAGTCAGACCGTCGACGACGTCGAACGCCAGCTGATCGAGATCGGGCGGGTCATGGGCGTCGACGGGCTCGACGTGATGGCGCTCCCGACCGGCCTCCTGCTCGAATCCGGCACGAGTGGTCGTCTGCGTCCTCGCCTCCGCTCGATCCGCGAGCGTGGCCTCCGACTCGATCAGGTGGAGGGCGTCGACCAGCTGGCCCGGCGCGCCGGGCTCGGACTCGTCGAGCCAGCCGACGGTCTCGCTGCCTTGACCTCGATTCGTGGCAGGACGCCGCCGTACGGCAAGGTCGTCCGCTCGGTCGGGTTGGGCGTCCTCGCCGCCGGGTTCTCGTTGGCGCTGCAGCCCACCCTCACCGGGCTCGCGTTCGCGCTGCTGCTCGGCACGGCGGTCGGCGCCTTCCTGGCGGTCGAGGTGGCAGCGCTCGCGCCGCTCACCCCGGCCCTGATGTCGTTCGTGGTGGCGCTCGTGGTGTTCGGCCTCGACCCCCTGTACGAAGGCGAGAACCCGATCCGGTTCCTCATCCCACCGCTGTTGATCTTCCTGCCGGGCGCCAAGATCACCACCGGCACGATGGAGCTCGCCGCCGGCGCCATCGTCAGCGGAGCGAGCCGTCTCATGAGCGGGCTCATGGATCTGCTGCTGCTCGCCGTGGCCATCGTCGCAGCCGCGACCGTGATCGGCGTGCCGCAGCGCGATCTGCTCGACCGTCCGGCACCCGAGCTCGGCGAGTGGACCCTCGTCCCCGCCCTGCTGCTCATCGCGCTCGGCTATCGGCTCCACAGCTGCGCGCCACGCCGCGCCGTGCCGTGGATCCTGCTCGTGCTCGCAGTCGCCCTCACCGCCGAACGCGTCGCCGGGCTCGCGTTCGATCCGAGCATCGCCGCGTTCTTCGGCGCCGCGGCGATGACGCCGGTCGTCCGGGCCATCGACCGACGTCCGAACGGTCCGAGGGCGACGGTGCTGTTCCTGCCCGGCTTCTACCTCTTGGTGCCCGGCGCGACGGGCCTCATCGATCTGACCGCGAGCGTCAGTCCAGGGTTCTCGACCGCCGATCTGACCTCGACGATGGTGACCGTCGCCGCCATCGCGCTTGGCGTGCTGTTCGCCACCGCGGTCGTCGACGGCGTCGAGGAGATGGCGACGACCTGGCGTGTCCGGCGCGCCGTCGACCGCACCGTCGACCACGCCGTCGACCACGCCGTCGACCACGAGGCCTGATCCGGCCAGGATCGCGGATGTTGTCGGGTCGTCGGGTCGCCGGCGGCACGGGTGGATCCGCGAGACTGCCGCGATGAGCGAGTGGGAGCACATCAGGTACGAACGCCCGGCGGAGCGGGTCGCCCGCATCGTCCTGGCCCGGCCGCAGACCGCGAACGCGCAGGACTACCAGATGTTGAGCGAGCTGAACTCGGCGTTCGACCGGGCGGCCCGCGACGACGAGGTGCGGGTGATCGTCCTCGCCGCCGACGGCAAGCACTTCTCGTCCGGACACGACCTCCGCGCCGGGACCGACATGAGCGGCATCGATCCGGTCGGCACCTGGTGCTGCTTCGACGCACCCGGCGCCGAGGGGTACATGGCCACCGAGGCGGAGATGTACGTCGGTCTGTGCTGGCGATGGCGGAACATCCCCAAGCCCACGATCGCCCAGGTGCAGGGCAAGGTGATCGCCGGTGGGCTGATGCTCGTCTGGCCGATGGATCTCGTGATCTGCTCCGAGGACGCCACGTTCGCCGATCCGGTCGTGGCGTTCGGCGTGAACGGGCACGAGTACTTCACCCACCCGTTCGAGGCCGGTGCGCGCCTCGCCAAGGAGATGCTGTTCACCGGCCGTGCGATCGGCGCCGAAGAGGCACTCCGTCACGGCATGGTCAACGAGGTCGTGACGCTCGACGAGCTGGAGTCCCGCACGCTCGCCGTGGCCGAGCACATCGCCCGTCGGCCGATGATCGGACTCACGCTGGCGAAGCAGAGTGTCAACAACGCGCTCGACGCGATGGGGATGTACAACGCGATCCAGTCGGCGTTCGGGTTGCACCACGTCGGTCACAACCACAACCTGCGCCTCTTCGACAGCCTCGTCGACCCGAGTGGCCTCCAGGTCATCCGCGACGAAGCCTGACGAAGCTGCCGCCTCCGGTCCTTCGACCCTGGCGCGCGGTCGCCGACTGGTGTCGAATCGAACCAGGATCCGTTCCGGGAGGAGGTTCGACATGTCCCGTTCCGAGACCCACGCCTGCCCGTACTGCGAGCTGGTGTTCAGCTACCACGAGGAGGTGAAGGACCACATCCTCCACGACCACCGCGAGCACGCCGAGGTGGTCGCCGGCGTCGAGATGCACGAGCTCCCCCACGACTGACCGGTCGGTTCGCCGGTGGCGGACGTCCGACACGACCGCGCCCGCGCACGGGTGCGACGATGTCGCCCGACGCGCACGGGCGCGCCGGAGAGGGGGAACCATGGGCGCACCGACGTTCGGCATCTTCGACCACATCGAGGCCATCCCGGGGACGAGCACACCGCAGCTGCTGCGCGACCGGCTCGACCTCGTCCGCACCGCCGACCAGGCCGGGTTCACCGGCTACTACCTCGCGGAGCACCACGGCTCCGACCTGTGCATGGCCCCCAACCAGGACATGTTCATCGCTGCCGCGTCCCAGATCACGGAGCAGATCCGGATGGGCCCGATGGTGAAGCTGCTCCCGCTCCATCACCCGGTCCAGATCGTCGAGGACATGTGCGTCGTCGACAACCTCACCGGCGGCCGGCTCGAGTTCGGCGTCGGCCGAGGCGTCGCACCGATCGAGCACTACTGGTTCGGCAGCGACTGGCCGACGTCGACCGATCGGTTCGAGGACGTGCTGGGGATCGTCTGCCGCGCGCTGGCGACCGGCGAGATCAGCTCCGAGGGGTCGAAGTACTACGACTTCCGCACGATGCCCATGTCGACACTCCCCGTCCAGGAGCACATCCCGTTCTGGTACCCTGGGAGCCCCGTGACGGCCGGCAGGTTCGGGCTCAACCTGATGTGGCCCGGCCCGATCGACCAGGCCACCTACGACGTGTACGCGGAGGCGTGGTACGACCACCGGCACGACGACGTCCGGCTCGACGCACCGGGTGCCGAACCACGGGTGGCCTGCACGATGGTCCTGGCGATCGACCACGACGAGGACGCGGCCCTGCAGATCAACACCCGCGGGCTGCAGGGTCTGGTACGCCGCACACACGGTGTCCACCGGTGGGACGCCGAGGTGCTCGGCGACGACGCGGCCGATGCCGCGCTCGGCCCGTTGCGCAAGATCATGTCCCACATCGACGGCGCGATCGCCGCAGGTGCCGGCACCCCGTCGCAGATCCGCGACCGCTTCGCCGCCATCCTCGACACCGGGCTCACCGATCACATCGTGCTGCAGATCCCGACCGGCGACATGACGATGGCCGAAGCCCGACGCACCATGGACCTCTTCTGCGCCGAGGTCAAGCCCGACCTCGATCGGGCCGCCTGACCGTGCCGTCGGACGTGCGCGTTCCGCAGTCGGGGACGCCGGGTGGGAGGCCACCTCCGTCTGTGACTAGCGTCACCGTCCAGGAGGGGACCACCATGGGGGGGACCACGATCGGCGACGCCAGGGGGGCTTGCGCATGACGATCGACGTGGCGACGACGATCGCCAACGCCGTACGCGCCGCGAGCGCGGCACGCGACGGCCTCGCCGTCGCCGCCGCGTTGAACTGCATCGAGCCGGGCGAGCTCGCGGAGTTCTTCCACGTCAGCCTGGCCGGCGACGCCGACACGGACCCGATCGGCGAAGGTTTGCCGGCCTCGCCCGGCGCGGCGACCGGGAGGATCGTCCTCACCGCCGACGAGGCGATGATCGCCGGCGACGACGGCGATCGGGTGATCCTCGTGCGGCCCGAGACGACCCCCGACGACGTCCTCGGCATGCAGGCGTCGCAAGGCATCCTCACGATGCGCGGCGGCATGGTCAGCCACGCTGCCGTCGTCGCCCGCGGCTGGGGCATCCCCGCGGTCGTCGGCGCCGCGGACGTCCACATCAGCGGCACCACGGTCACGATCGGTGCCACCGTCCTCCAGGCCGGGGACGTGATCACGATCGATGGCAGCACGGGGAGGATCTACACCGGTGAGCTGGAGACGTCCGACTCGGACGCCCCGCCCGAGCTCGACATCCTCCTCAACTGGGCCGACGCCGTCGCGCGCGGCCACGTCCAGGTGCGGGCGAACGCCGACACGGAGGGCGACGCCACCCACGGCCGAGCGCTCGGCGCCCAGGGCATCGGCCTGTGCCGCACGGAGCACATGTTCCTCGCTGCCGACCGGCTCCCGATCATGCGCCGGTTCATCCTGAGCAACGACCCGGCCACCGAGGCCGCCGCCCTGACCGAGCTCGAAGCGGCACAGACGGCCGACTTCGAGACCGTGCTCGAGGCGATGGACACACTGCCGGTCACCATCCGTCTGCTCGACCCGCCACTCCACGAGTTCCTGCCGGACCTGCTCGAGCTGACGGCGCGCGAGGCCACCGGCCGACTCTCGGACGAGGAAGTCGTCGAGTTCGCCGCCGCCCGGCGCCTGCACGAGGCGAACCCGATGATCGGTACCCGCGGTGTCCGCCTCGGCGCGATCCGTCCGGGCGTCTACCAGATGCAGGTCCGAGCGCTCTGCCTGGCCGCCGCGGCGCTGTTCGCGCGGGGCAAGCAGCCCCACGTCGAGATCATGATCCCGCTCGTCGTCGACGCCGAGGAGCTCCGCATCGCCCGGTCGTGGGTGCGCGACGTGCTCGACGAGATCGGGCACCCCGAGCTCAAGTCGACCGTGGTCACGGTCGGCGCCATGATCGAGACGCCACGAGCCGCACTGGTCGCAGGTGAGCTCGCGAAGCACGCCGACTTCTTCTCGTTCGGCACGAACGACCTCACCCAGATGACGTTCGCGTTCAGCCGCGACGACGTCGAGTCGAAGCTGCTGCCGGCGTACCAGGCGCTCGGCATCCTGCCCGCCAACCCCTTCGAGGTGCTCGACCAGGAGGGCGTCGGCGAGCTCGTCCGGATCGCCTCGGCGGCGGCACGAGCGACCAAGCCCGGCATCAAGCTCGGCGCGTGTGGTGAGCACGCCGGGCACCCGGCGTCGGCCGACTTCCTCGTACGTCTCGGCCTCGACTCGGTGAGCTGCTCGCCCTTCCGCGTCCCGATGGCCCGACTCGGGGTCGCCCAGGCGCTGCTCGCGTGCGGACGGGTCCACATCAACGATGTCGTCTTCGACTTCGAACCGACGGGCGACGGCGAGCCCCGTAGCACCGATTCCGCTGCCGGTGACGAGGCCGGCGACGACCAGACTGGTGACATGGGTGACATCACGATCGACGAAGCACTGGTCCTCCACACGCTGCGCGTCCGGGGGTTCGTGACCCCCAGCGGGTTCGCCGACAGCCTCGGCGATCACCCGGCCGACATCCTGTCGAGGCTCGTGGACGATGGCCTCGTGCGCCACATCGAGAAGCGCGACATGTACGGGCTGCTCCCGCCCGGCAAGGAGCGTCAGGAAGCGCTGCTCGACGAGTACGCCGGTGCCGAGGTCCAGGCCGGTCTGGCCTCGGGGTACGAGCACTTCCTCGAGCTCAACGAGGAGTTCAAGCAGCTCTGCACCGAGTGGCAGATGCGTGACGGCAACCCGAACGACCACAGCGACACGGCCTACGACCAGGAGTGCATCGGCAAGCTGGGCGCGCTCGCTTCGGCAGCGGAGCCGGTGGTCGACGCGATGGCGTCGGCGCTCCCGCGCCTCGCCCGCTACAACGAGCGCCTCGCGGCGGCCGCCGACTGCGTCGCCCGGGGTGAGATCAACAAGTTCACCGGGGTGATGTGCGAGTCGTTCCACGACATCTGGATGGAGCTCCACGAAGACCTCATCGTCCTCCAGCGGATCGATCGGGTCGCCGAGGGCAGCTTCTGACGACGTGTCCCGCGCGTCTCAGGCCGTGTGACTGGCGAGGAAGCCGCGCGCGACGTCGTCGAAGGCGACGAGGGCGTCGCCTTCCTTCCACGACTCGACGAAGGTGACGTCCCGGGCGAGCTCGGCGATCCGACGTGACGTCGCCTGCGGGTGATAGAGGTCGTTGCCCATCGCGACGAGCAACGGGGTCGTGAACGCGGCGACGTCGTCCTCCGACGCCGTCAGCACGAAGTCGCCGTCCCACATGTTGCTCCGGAACGACGCCCAGGTCGCGGCGTCGACGTCACCGTGCGCGTCGGCCTGCAGGTCGACCCACCGATCGAACATCTCGTGGAACGCGGCCCGGTTGCTGCCGTCGGGCTCGATGCCGACCGGTTGGAGCATCACCGCCGACGCGAACCGTTCGGGCGCCGCACGGAGCAGCGCGGCGATGTACGGGCCGCCGATGCACATCCCGACGACGTGGCAGCGCTCGACGCCGAGGTGGTCGAGCAGTGCGAGCTGATCGCCGGTGTAGGTGTCCCACCCGTCGTCGGCCGTGACCGGGGCCGAGGACCGCCCGGCGTTGCGCTGGTCCATCCCGATCACTCGGTAGGCATCGGCGAGCGACCGCGGGTTCCAGGGCATGTCGTTCCAGAGCTCGTTCGCCGATCGCATCCCACCGGGTGCGATGAGCAGGACGGGGAACCCCTCGCCCTCGTCGTCGAAGTGGATCGTCGCAGGACCGTGCTCGAACGAAGCCATGACGCCTGTCTACCCCACCCGAACATCCGAAGCCAGACGATCGCTGTCGGTCGCGCGGCCTCCCGGGACCTCGGCCCCTTGCGATAGGTTCGGCGCGGCGACTGCAATGGGAGTGGGTACGCCGCCACTCGGAGGAACGGAGGTCGACGTGGACACTCGCCCCAACGGACCGGTCGTCGTCGGCGTCGACGGGTCGGCGAACTCGCGTCATGCCCTCGTCCGCGCAGGCCAGCACGCCCGAGCCACCGGCGCACGGCTCGTCGTCGTCCATGCGATCGGCCTCACCGAGGAGATCGACGGCGAGCACGTCCCGACCTTCGGACGCCGCAACGAGATCGCCACCCATCTCGACCGCTGGTGCGACGCGGTCCGCGAGATCGGCATCGACGACTTCGACCAGCAGCTCATCGACGGCCCGCCGGTCGACGTGCTGCTGCGCGTTGCACGCGACACCGACGCCGGGACGATCGTGATCGGACGCCGGGGGATCGGCGGCCGCCCCGAACTACTGCTCGGCAGCACTGCCCACCAGGTCATCGAGCACTCCCACTGCGCGGTCCTCGTCATCCCACCGCCAGGGAACGGCGACGCCGCGACGAGCACCTCGGCGTGACCGCCATCGGCGTCGCGACGCCGTGGGCGGCGTCGACCGACGAGCTCGTCGCCGCCGCTGGTACCGACGCCGAGTCGGGGCTCGCCGCCGAGGAGGCAGCGGCCCGGCTCGCCGACGACGGGCCCAACGAGATCGCGGAGGAGCCCCCGATCCCGTGGTGGACCCGGCTCGGTCGGCAGTTCACCGATCCGCTCGTCCTCCTCCTTCTGGTGGCGATCGCGATCAGCGTCCTCGCGTGGTGGACCGACGGTTCGGAGAGCGTCCCGCTCGAAGCGATCGTCATCGCGGCGATCGTCGCCCTCAATGCCGGGATCGGGTACTGGCAGGAGGTCAAGGCCGTCGCTGCGGTCGACGCGCTCCGACGGCTCAGCGCCACTCACGCCACGGTCGTCCGCGATGGGCGCCCCCACCGGATCGTCACCGCCGAGCTGGTCGTCGGGGACATCATCGAGCTGGCGGAGGGCGACGCTGTGGGCGCCGATTGCCGGCTCGTGTCCGCGGCGACGCTCCATGTCGCCGAAGCCTCCCTCACCGGCGAGAGCGAGCCGGTCACGAAGCAGGCCACGACACCGCTCGACCCGGAGACACCACTCGGCGACCGGACGAACATGGTCTTCAACGGCACGGCGGTGGTGCGCGGACGCGGGGTCGGCGTCGTGGTCGCCACGGCCATGGACAGCGAGATCGGCCGGATCGCGAGCATGCTCGACCAGGGTGACGCGGACGAGACCCCACTCGAGGCGCAGGTCTCCTGGCTCGGACGTCGGCTGGGCATCGCCGTGGTCGTGCTGTCCGCGGTCGTCGTCGGTGCCGTCGTCGCGACCGCCGACGACCGTTCCTTCGCGACCGTCGTCGACGCCCTGCTCGTCGGCGTCTCACTCGCGGTCGCGGCCGTCCCCGAGGGGCTGCCCGCGATCCTGTCGGTCGTGCTCGCACTCGGCGTGCAGCGCATGGCGCGCGAGCAGGCGATCGTGAAGCGCTTGTCGTCGGTCGAGACCCTCGGATCGGCGTCGGTGATCTGCACCGACAAGACGGGCACGCTCACTCGTTCGGAGATGACGATCGTGCGGGTCGCGACCCCGTCGGGCACCGTCGCCGTGACCGGTGTCGGGTATCGACCCGTCGGCCACCTCGAGCAGGACGGTGAGCGGGTGACCGACGAACGCCTGATCCGAGCTGTCGAGCACGTCGTCGCGGCCGGAAGCCTGGTCAACGACGCGAGCCTCCACCGGGATGCGGAGGGCGGCTGGAAGATCCAGGGCGACCCGACCGAGGCGGCGTTCGTGGTCGCCGCCGCCAAGCTCCGCGAGGATGACGAGCCGCTGGACTTCCCGCGCATCGCCGAGATCCCGTTCAGCAGTGAGCGCCGTCGAATGACCACGGTCCACGAGGACGTCTCCCGGCGCAGGGGCACCGACTACGTCCTCATCATGAAGGGTGCGCCGGACGTCGTGCTCGAACGTTGCGCCCACGAGCTCGTCGACGAACGGGTGGTGCCGCTCACCCCGGAGCGGCGCGCACAGATCGGTGCCGCCGCGGACACGTTCGCCGAGCAGGCGCTGCGAACGATCGCGGTCGCGCATTTGCCGCTCGACGCTGCGCCCGACGAGCTCGACGACACCGACGAGGCCGAGCTGGTGCACCTCGGCGTGGTCGGCATCCTCGATCCCCCGCGCCCGGAGGCTGCTACCGCGGTCGCCGAGGCACACGCCGCCGGCATCCGGGTGATCATGCTGACCGGCGACCACCCGGTCACTGCGGCGCGCATCGGCGCCGAGCTCGGGATCTACGGGAGCGACGGGGCGGGCGACCGGGGTGTGACCGGCCAGGAGTTGGCGGCGATGGACGACGACGAGTTCGCCGCCGTCATCGCGGACGAGTCGGTGTTCGCACGCGTCGCACCCGAGCACAAGCTCCGGATCGTCGAGCAGCTCCAGCGCGACGGTGGGATCGTGGCGATGACCGGTGACGGCGTGAACGACGCCCCGGCGCTCCGCCGCGCCGACATCGGGGTGGCGATGGGCGTCAACGGCACCGAGGTGTCCAAAGAGGCCGCCGACATGATCCTCGCCGACGACAATTTCGCGACCATCCTGCGCGCCGTGAGAGAGGGTCGCGAGATCTTCTCCGACATCCGCAAGGTGGTCCGTTACCTCTTGTCCTCGAACGGTGGCGAGGTCCTCGTCATGTTCGTGGGTGTGCTCGCCGCCGGAGCGCTCGGGCTTCGGTCGGTGGGGGCCGAGCAAGCCGTGCCGCTCCTCGCGGCCCAGATCCTGTGGATCAACCTGCTCACCGACGGAGCGCTCGCACTGGCGCTCGGGGTCGACCCGGCCGTCGAGCGGGTGATGGAGCGCCGGCCCCGACGGCTCACCGACCGCGTCGTCGATGGCGAGATGCTCGGCCACATCGGGCTCATCGCGGTCGTGGCCGCGATCGCCGCCCTCGCTGCGATCGACCTCGGCCTCCCCGGGGGTCTGCTTCCCGAGGTGTCGGGGACGGTCGATCTCGACACCGCCCGGACGATGGCGTTCACGACGCTCGTGCTGGGCCAGATCTGCAACGCGTTCAACGCCCGGTCGTCGCGGCGCAGCGCGTTCGTTCGCCCGTTCGAGAACCGGCTGATGTGGATCGCGGTCGGCGTGACGGTCGTCCTGCAGATCGCGGTCGTCCACCTCCCGTTCATGCAGTCCGCGTTCGACACCGCTCCGCTCAGCGTGGCGCAGTGGGCGACGACGATCGCGCTCGCGAGCACCCTGCTCTGGGCCGACGAGGTCTGGAAGTGGTGGCTGCGACGCGGCGAGACCGCTCAGCCGGCCAGCGCGGCGGGCTGACGGCGCTGACGGTCGTACCGCGCGCCAGAGGGTTCGCCGTGCCCGTGTGCCCGGACGCTCGAGACGAGCGAGCCGTCGACCGTCAACGCGCGCACGCGGCTCGGGGTCACGCAGACGGCGACCACCGGCGTCCAGCTCGGGGCGTCGATGAAGTGCGGGTCGACGCGACCGTCGGTCCGGCAGAAGCGTCCGTGCGCGACGTCGACCAACCACCAGCTCGACTCGGCGGCGATCCGGACGACGCCGCTGCCCACCACCTCGACCTCCGACGGGCGGCACTCGGCGTGCTCGGCGCAGTCGGTCTCCGACGCGGGAAGGGCCGCTCCGGCGAAGGAATCGTCGCAACGGATCGGATCGGGGTCGAGCACCACGACGGTGTGCGTGGCCGTCGCGGCGTTCACCGCATGGGCGAGGGTCGTGGTGTACTCGCGGTCGATCGCCGTGCTGGAGCGGATGACGATGTTCGGGCCGCCCATCTCGATGGTGACCCGCGGCTCGTCATCGATGACCGGTTGGTCGACGGGACGCAGGGGACGTTCGATCGGTACGGACATTCGGCGGCACCTCCTCGGAAGTGGCCATCCTGCCCGACGTGTGTGACAGAACCGCGACAGCCCCGTGCCGACCTCGCGACACGTCGCGGACGCCGTGACCGCCCGAGACCGCCTGGAGACCGCCCGGAGACCGCCCTCGACGCTGGCTACCAGGGCTGGAGTAGGGTGCACACGGGACAGCCATGGACCTCACCGACAAGATCGCTCTCGTCACCGGCGCCGGCTCCGGCATCGGCCGGGCGACTGCCCACGCCATCGCCGCCGTCGGTGCGACGGTGATCGTCACGGACGTCAACGAGCCTGCCGGCCGGGAGAGCGCCGAACAGATCGGTGGGAGTGCCCGCTTCGTGCCCCTCGACATCGCCGACCGTGGGGCGTGCCGCGCCGTCGCTGCCGACGTCGAGGCCGAGTTCGGCCGACTCGACGTGCTCGCGAACGTCGCGGGGTGGGACATCATCCAGCCGTTCGTCGACGTCAGCGACGACTTCATGGACCGCGTGATCGAGATCAACCTGAAGGGGCCGATCAACCTCACGAAGGCGCTCATCCCGGCGCTCACCGCGTCGGGCTCGGGTCGGGTCGTGAACGTGGCGAGCGACGCCGGCCGAGTGGGTTCGACCGGCGAGACCGTCTACGCCGGTGCCAAGGGCGGCGTCATCGCGTTCACGAAGTCGCTGGCACGCGAGATGGTCCGGAACCAGATTCGCGTGAACTGCGTCTGCCCCGGCCCGACCGACACACCGTTGTTCGCGGGGATGGACGACAAGGTGCGACAGGCGCTCGAGCGGGCGATCCCCATGCGGCGCCTCGCGCAACCGTCGGAGATCGCCGACGCGATCGTGTTCTTCGCCAGCGACCGCTCCAGCTTCGTCACCGGTCAGGTGCTGAGCGTCAGCGGTGGCCTCACGATGGTGGACTAGCCGACCCGTCGACACCTCGTGCCGTGTCGACGTGACCGGACGAGCCCGTCGTCACGCAGGTGACAAGGCGCGGGCGCGCGTCGCGAGGCCGTGGACGCCGAGGCGGTCGCAGAACGCCGCGAATTCGTCGGTCGGCCCGGTCCAACGCCAGTCGTCGACGGTGCCGACCGGGACGTCGCAGTCGACCGTGGCGATGATCCGGAACAGCACCGCCAGCTCCATGTTGTCCTGGAGCGCCCTCGACAGCTTGGCCGCGCCGCGCAGCCCGTCGACCTCCCAGAGGCTCGCCTCCGGGGGGATCTCCTCCAGATGGCCGTACCTGGCGAGCACGAGCGACGCCGACTTGGCCCCCCATCCGGGTAGGCCGGGGAACCCGTCGGCGGTGTCGCCGACGAGACCGAGGTAGTCGGGGATCGACGCGGGACCGACCCCGAACTTGGCCCGCACGGCGTCCTCGTCGATGATCTCCCGCCTGCGCCGGTCGTACTGCACCACCCGCGTCCCGCGCACGCACTGACCGAGGTCCTTGTCGGGGGTCACGATCAGCACCTGCTCGACCCGCTCGTCGCGATCGGCGACCCGGGCGGCGGCGCCGAGCGCGTCGTCGGCCTCCCACTCGACCATCGCCCAGGTGGTGACACCCATGGCGACGAGCCCTTCCTCCACGAGCGGTATCTGGGCGAGCAGCTCGGGCAACATGCCCTCGCTCGTCTTGTAGCCGGCCCAGAGCTCGTTGCGGAACGACTCGATCACGTGGTCGCTCGCCACGCCGATGTGGGTCGCCCCGTCCTCGATGAGCTGCAATGTCGACGTGAGCACACCGATCGTCGCCTCGAACGGCCCGGTCGCCTCGGAACCGCCCCGGTGCTTCGAGCCGAAGTGCTGCCGGAACAGCTCGTACGTCCCGTCGACCAGATGCACCTTCATCGAGACGGACAGTACACCGGGTCCCGGAGCCGTCGGGCATGGGCTCGGACGCGGATGTTCCCGTCGGCTGAGGTGGTGACCAGACGATCTGCGGCACACGAGCGATGCCGATGAAGGCTGCTCCATTCCTGGCCTGACCTGGTTCACGGGCGCCCGTTGCACAGGGCCCGGTCACCACCTCACCCGACGGGAACCGTCTGCCGGGATCGGCGTGTGGCCAGGCTACCGGCGGGGATAGCCTGACGCCCACATCACCAGGAGGGGTGCGAGAGCGGCCGAATCGGCACGCTTGGAAAGCGTGTGAAGGGCAACCTTCCGTGGGTTCGAATCCCACTCCCTCCGCTCGTGCCGAACGCGACGTGCCATCTCGATCACGCGGTCACCCGTGCGGTCGGCGACGTGTCCGTCGAACCGTCGCCTCGAAGGCGCCAGCGCCGGGGGCTGCAGTCCCCGACCAGCCGGGACGGGGTACGGTCGGGACGACGACGACACGACGCGTCGACCACCGCCTTGGAAGCACATCCGTGGACATCGAGCCGACGACACCATCGACGACACCGTCGACGACATCCGGGGCGTCACCAACCGCGAGCCGACCCGAGAACGGGCCGCTGTGGGGACCCGAGACCGCGGCGGCGCTCGAGAACTTCCCGATCTCTGGCCGAACGATGCCGATCACGGTCGTGCATTGGCTGGCCCGGTTGAAGTCGGCGGCGGCCACCGTCCACGCGGAGCTCGGCGAGCTCGACACCGACGTCGCCGAGCTGATCCGGCACGCCGCCGACGCGATCGCGGCGGGTGAGCACGACGACCAGTTCCCCGTCGACGTGTTCCAGACGGGCTCGGGCACCTCGACGAACATGAACGTCAACGAGGTGATCGCCACGCTCACCCAGGGGCACGCCCATCCGAACGACGACATCAACCGCGGGCAGAGCTCCAACGACGTCATGCCCACCGCGGTGCGCCTCGCGGCGTGCGAAGGGATCGGTGCCTCGCTCCTCCCGGCCCTCGAGGAGCTCCAGGATGCACTCCGCGAGCGGGCCTCCGCGTTCGCGGACGTCGTCAAGCCTGGCCGCACCCACCTCATGGACGCGGTACCGGTCCTCCTCGGCGACGAGCTCGAAGCGCACGCCACCCAGATCGGCGAAGCCGCGGAACACCTCCACGACACGCTCGATCGGCTCGCCCGCGTCCCGCTCGGCGGTACCGCCGTCGGCAACGGGCTCGGTGCTCGGCCCGAGCTCGCGCCGCGGGTGCTTGCGATCATCGACGAGCTGGGTCGACTGCCGGTGACGCCGACGTCGCCGCCGGTCCGGATGGCCCGGCAAGGAGCGCACGACGCGATGGTCGCCACCTCTGGCGCACTCGTCGTCGTCGCCACCGCCCTGTCGAAGATCTGCAACGACCTGCGTTGGATGGCGAGCGGCCCCGACACCGGCTTGGCCGAGATCCGGCTCCCGGCACTCCAGAAGGGCTCCTCGATCATGCCCGGCAAGGTGAACCCGGTGATCTGCGAGGCGGTCCTCCAAGTCGCGGCACGTGTGATCGGCAACCACACCACGGTCACCGTCGCCGGCACCCAGGGGAACTTCGAGCTCAACGTTACGGTGCCGGTGATCGCAGACGCCCTCCTCGAGTCGATCGGCTTGCTCGCAGCCGGCGCCCGTACGCTCGCCCGACGCTGCGTCAGCGGCATCGAAGTCGACGAGGCGCGATGCCGGGAGCTCGCCGAGCGCGACCTCGCGATCGCCACGGCGCTCAACCCGGTGCTCGGCTACGCCCGCGTGGAGTCGATCGTGCGAGAGGCGCAACGCTCGGGTAGGACGATCCGCGACGTCGCGCTCGATGCAGGCGTCGCCGCCGATGTGCTCGATCGCCACCTCGATCTCGACCGGATCGCACGCGGCGAGACCATCGACGATCCGCCGCGGTGACGCCCGCCATGAACGACGCTTGCCCGCGCCCCGGCCTCGAACGCGCGATGCGGATCGCGCTCGACGAGGCGCGAGCTGCGCCTGCCCATGGCGACGTACCGGTCGGCGCCGTCGTGCTGCGCGACGGGCGGGTCATCGCCGCCCGACACAACGAGCGCGAGCTCAGCGGTGACCCGACCGCACACGCCGAGGTGCTCGCGTTGCGCGACGCCGCCGCCCACATCGGACACTGGCGACTCGACGACTGCACGATGGTCGTGACGCTCGAGCCGTGCGCGATGTGCGCGGGTGCGATGGTGAACGGGCGGCTCGGCCACCTCGTCTACGGGGCGACCGACCCGAAGGCGGGCGCGGCGGGCAGCTGCTTCGACCTCGTGGACTCACCCCTTCTCAACCATCGAGTTCCACGCACCACGGGCGTGCTCGCCGAGGAGTGCGGCGAGTTGTTGCGAGCGTTCTTCCGCGATCGGCGGTGATCGGGGGAGCTCAACGGCGGAGCGAGGTGATGAGCCGGCGCAGGGCTCCGGCTCGACGCTCCCGATGGTCGTCCTCCATCGCCTCGGGCTCTGGTTCGGCCGGCGCCGGCTCGGCCGTCGGCTCGTCGAACACCGACCGGGTCACGGTCCGACGGGACCAGTCGTTCCGCCCCGACCGCACGGCCACCCGTCCAGGCGCGGGAACGGCATCAGGATCATCGGCGTCGATCATGCCACGCGAGCCGGCGTCGAGCGGGCCACCAGTGTCGACGAGCCGCTGCCGGGCGACGAGCGAGCCGACCTCGATCGAGGCGACCGCCCGCCGTACCGCGAGCACCACCTGGTCGCTCGTCTCGTCGTCGTGTCCACCCGGCCACCCGAGCTCGTCTCCCGGCGGAGCGAGCGGCACCGGGGGCTCGTCGACCGTCGGTCGCGCCAGACGGGTCGACGCGCCGATGCGATCGGCGTCGAGGTCGTGACCGTTGCCGACGACCGACTCGACACCACCGAAGTCCTCGTCGATCTCGCCCGACGGCCACACGAGCTCGAACCGCTCGATCGGCTCGACCGGCAGCCGCGGGAGCGGTCTCGGT
>DATHUU010000017.1:0-4910 GCA_035461925.1 Ilumatobacter sp. | reverse complement strand
CTTCTTGGCGGGCGCCTTCTTGGCGGGCGCCTTCTTCGCTGGCGCCTTCTTGGCCGGTGCCTTCTTGGCCGGGGCCTTCTTGGCCGGGGCCTTCTTGGCGGGCGCCTTCTTGGCCGGTGCCTTCTTCGCGGGCGCCTTCTTGGCGGCAGGCATCAGGTCACTTCTTCCCGTTGAGCGCGGTCTTGAGCGTCGAGCTCGCGGTGAACTTCATGGCCGTCGAGGCCTTGATCTTCACCGGCTCACCCGTCTGCGGGTTGCGGCCGGTACGGGCTGGGCGCTTCGTGGTGCTGAACTTGCCGAAGCCCGGCCACGTGACGGCGTCGCCCTTCTTGGTGGTCTTGACGACGGTGTCGAAGAACGCACCGACCGTGCGCTCCGCATCTGCCTTCGACACACCCGCGGCCTCGGCGACGGCGTCGATCAGTTCTGCCTTGGTCATGGAACTTCCTTTGCTCTCTGACGTGTGGACGACACCGGCGTGACCGGCGACGCCTGAACCCCTCGGGTCAGACGTCATCAAACGCAGCAAACTACAGTGATGCAACTATCGACTTCATTGCAGGTGCAATCAGCCGACTCGCAGGCCCTTTCACCACAACGGTCAGCGAGCCGTCACACGAGGTCGATCCGTGCGAGCTCGGCCGCGATCGCGGCGGCGACGAGGGCGGCCTCGCCGTCTGCGTATCGGGTGCGCGGCCAGAAGAACCCGCGGAGTCCGTCCCCCTTCGTCCTGGGCACGACGTGGACGTGCAGGTGCGGCACGCTCTGGCTCACCACGTTGTTGTTCGCGACGAACGTCCCCTGTGCACCGAGCGCCGCTGGCAGCGCGGCGGCGACAGCCTGGACGCGCCGGGCGAACGGGTACACGCTCGCCGCGGGGAGGTCGACGATCGTCTCCACGTGGTCGTTCGGCACGACGAGGACGTGCCCGGGGAAGAGCGGCCGGTGATCGAGGAAGCCGACCGCGACCTCGTCACGGAACACCACCGACGCATCGAGCTCTCCATCGACGATCCGGCAGAACACGCACCGACTGGGCACCACCCGCGGGACGGTAGCCGTCGCGTCGCACCAGCCTGGCGCCGGCATCCACCACGCCCCAACGACCATCGGCTACAACAAGGCCCGTTGCTGTTGAGTACGCCAGACTCCACACCGGGTCCGCTGGCCGATTCGAGCCGTCAGGGGTGACCGTGACCGAACTCCTCTCCGATGTCCACGCGCGTGAGGCACTCGCCGGGATCGAGCGACGAGAGGGGGAACCTGACACGACCGTCCGCATCGTCGTCGACACGTCGGTGCTGATCGCCGATCCGCACTGCGTGAGATCGTTCGGCGGTCGGGCGCTCATCATCCCACTCACGGTGATCGAGGAGCTCGACAGCCTGAAGACCCGGTCCGACGACGTCGGCCGCTCCGCCCGGACCGCCTTGCGCACGATCGAGGAGCTCCGGATCGAGCACGGCGGCTCGCTCGCCGAGCCGGTCCCCATCGCCGGTGGTGGCACCGTCCAGATCGAGATCAACGGGATCCAGAAGCACCTGCTCGTCGAGCACGGTCTCGACATCGGTGTCCCCGACAACCGGATCATCGGTGCTGCGCTCGGCCAGTCGGGCAAGGGCCCGACCCTGGTGTTGTCGAACGACGCCGCGCTCCGCATCAAGGCTGCGCACCTGGGCGTCGCCGCAGCAGAGCACCAGCCGACGAAGGCCACCGCCAGCGAGCGACCGGTCGGATGGTCGGTCATCGAGGCACCGCACGAGCTGATCGACTGCCTGTACGCGGCGAACGCGGTCGACGCCACGGCGACCGACGCGACCGCCGTCACCGCCGAGAACGAGTTCGCGGTCCTGCGGGCCGGGTCGCAGTCGGCGCTCGTCCGCCGGGTCGGGGGCGACCTCGTCCTGCTCCCCCACGCCACCCCCGAAGCCTGGGGACTGCGGCCACGGAACAAGGAGCAGCGGTTCGCGCTCGAGCTGTTGCTCGATCCCGACATCTCCGTCGTCGCGCTCGACGGCCGGGCAGGCACGGGCAAGACGATCCTCGCCATCGCGGCAGCGCTCGAACAGGTCGTCGAGCACCAACGGTACGAGCGCGTCGCCGTCTACCGCCCGCTCGTCCCGGTCGGTCGCGCCGACGTCGGCTTCCTGCCGGGCGGATTGGAGGAGAAGCTCGACCCGTGGATGTCGGCGATCCACGACGCGATCGTCGCGCTGACCGACCGCAACAGCAGCCACGACGCCCGCCGCCTCATCGACGAGCTCACTGCCCGTGGTCAACTCTCGCTGGAGTCGGTCACCTTCCTCCGCGGCCGTTCGCTCCACCGCCAGATCGTGGTCATCGACGAGGCCCAGAACCTCGAGCCGACCACCCTGCGCACGATCCTCACGCGCATCGGCGACGGTACGAAGGTCGTCTTCACCGGCGACACGAGCCAGATCGACGCGCCGTACCTGGGTGAGAGCAACAACGCGCTCGCAGTGCTCACCAATGCCTTCAGCGGCCAGCCGTGCTTCGGCCACATCACGCTGACGGCGTGCGAGCGCAGCGACGTCGCGAGCCTCGCCGCCGAGCTGCTCTGATCCATCCCGGCCGGCGCTGAACGGCGCTGAAGCGCCGACGCTTCGACGAGGTTCCGCGCATCACCACAACTTCTCCTTGCGACCAGCGTCATTTACTGCTAAACAGAGTTCATCGCTAGAGAAGGCTCGGACGGTGGAGCCGGATGAGGAGTGGTCCGATGTCAGCAGCAGAGATCCTGGACGACGGGACGGACGCCGCCGTACCTCAGGCTCACGTCCCTCGTGGCGTCGACTGGCGTGAGCACGCGATGTGCAAGGGCCGCACGGAGCTCTTCTTCGCCAAGAAGGCCGAACGCCCCCAGGCCCGAGAGCGCCGCGAAGCGCGAGCCCGTCAGCTCTGCACCGTCTGCCCCGTCCAGGTCGCGTGTCGTACCTGGGCCCGCGAGCACCACGAGTACGGCTACTGGGGCGGCGAGAACGAGGAGGATCGCCACCTCCTCGGGTACACCGTCTCGGCACCGATCGGCATCCGCGCCCGCCAGGCAGGCTCGACCGCCGCCGGCTGAGCGCGACGGGGCTCGCCAGGGCCCCGGGTACCCGTCGGCACGGGTTGCCTGCCACACCCCCGGAGTACGGTGAGGGCATGACCGAGCCGGGCCCGTCGAGCACCCGCCCCCCGGCGCTCGGCGTACCGCTCGATGGTCATGGCCTCCCCCGCTTCGCCGTGATCGACATCGAGACGTCGGGTCTGTCGACCCGACGCCATCGCATCCTCCAGATCGCAGTGGTCGTCGTCGAGGACGGCCGCATCGTCGACGAGTGGTCGTCGCTCGTCCGTCTCCGCTGGCGGTTCCAGCGCATCGGCCCACGTCGCGTCCACGGCATCGACCGCGCCATGCTGCGCGGCGCACCCCGTCTCGGGGACGTCCTCGACGAGCTGGCTCGTCGCGTCGACGGCACGGTCGTCACCGCGCACAACATCGGCTTCGACTGGCCCTTCGTCGCCCGCGCCGCACTGCGGTCCGGCGTCACGCTCCCCGACGGGCCACGCCTGTGCACACTGCGTCTCTCACGATCCCTCGACCCCGACCGTCGGCTCTCGCACCGCCTCGGCGACGCGTGCACCCGGTACGGCGTCGCGAACGACCGCCCCCACGACGCTCTCCACGACGCCCGCGCGACCGCGCAGCTGCTCTCCCACCTCCTCGCGGCACACGGGGTCCGGGAACCGGCCGACCTCGACGCGCTCTACGAACGGCGGTAACGGACGAGCAGGTCGGCGGCCGCTCGGCGCGCCAGCTCACGATGACCCGCAGGTTCGACGATCTCGGCGTCCGGTCCGAGGCGGAGCATGGTCCGCACGAGCCACGTGTCGCTCGCGACCGGGAGGCGGGCCGTCACCCATCCGTCGGTGTCGGGCTCGGACACCTCGTCCACCGGGTACCGCTCGACGACCCACCGTGCCGCCGGCCCGAGCCGCATCGTGGCGCGTGGCACCGTGCCGTCCGAGAACCAGTCGCCCGGGCGCGGGAGCTCCTGGTCGGACGGGGCCACGATCTCACCCGTCCGCTCCACGGCCTCGATTCGGTCGATGCGGAACGTGCGCACCGCACCGCTGCGGTCGTCGTCGGCGCTCACGTACCACTCACCACGATCGCTGAACACCTGACGTGGTGCGATCGTCCGCTCCGTGAACTCGTCGCTCGACGCGCTCCAGTACCGGATCTTCAGCTCTGCGTGCTCGTGCACGGCCGCGGCGATGTCGGCGGTGAGCGGTGGCCCGTCGAGGTCGATCCGGACCCCCGACGTGTCGTCCTCGCCGAGCGCCGCGGCGAGCTTGGCGAGCCCCCGGCCGAGCGGCCCGTCGCGGTCGGCGCCAGGGAGCTCCATCGCCGCGCGACCGGCCGCCAAGAGCTCCCACGCCTCGACCGCGTTGAGGCGGAGCGGACGGGTGAACAGCCGGGGCACCCCGACCCAGATCATGCCCTCGTCGATGAACACGTCGATCAGCTCGTCCACGAACGGGGGCAGTCCGCACATCGCTGCCATCTCCAGGTCCCTGACGACCTCGCCCTCGGTGAGCCCGAACCGGGCGGCGGTCTCGGCGACCGTCACCTCGCCACGCTCCATCAGCCACGGGAGCATCACGAGGAGACGACGCAACCGATCCTCGGCGGGGCGTGGACCCGACCGTGGGCTCACGACACGACCGCCTCGAGCCATGCGACGACGCCGTCGCGGACGTCGACGGGGGCGAGCACCTCGGCGGCATCGAGGTACCCGAGGAGCCACGACCGGAACGCCGGCTCGTTCCCGCACGGCACGGCCACCTCGATGCTGCCGTCGTCGTGGCGCACGCGGACCCGCTCGGGGCCGACCTGGCGTTCG
>DATHUU010000016.1:0-5926 GCA_035461925.1 Ilumatobacter sp. | reverse complement strand
GGCCAGCCAGTTGTAGTTGCCCTCGAAGCAACCTCGCCACACGGCGTACGTGTAGTCGACGTTGTACGCCGTGGAGCGCACGGCGTTGTCGTTCTCGAAGGCTCCACTGTTCCCACTCGAGGGACGCGAGCCGTGATACGGCACCCGCACCTGGCCGAGACCGAACGAGTCGCCGCCGTCGCCGTTCGTGGACATCAGCCAGGTCGATTCGGTCCAGAGCTGGGCGCGAGCGATGTCCTCGTCGATGCCCCACTTGCAGGCAGCCCACTGGATGATCTCGTCGGTGGTGCCGGAGAAGGCACCGTCGACCCGGGCGAACCCGGTCCAGGCGGTGCTCGTGTTGGCGTTCGCCCGGCTGCCCCGATTGGCGTTGGGAGCTGCGTTCTCCGGACGGATCTCCGCAGTCGGCCGCACCCGCGACGCGCACTCCTCGCCGGACGGGAGCGCAGCGCCCACCGGCAGCGTCGCGACCCGACCGGTGGTCGTCGGGGCGGTGGTGGACGGGGTGGTGGTGGACGGTGGCGCCGGTCTCGACACGTCGCCGTCGACGTAACCGACGACGTCCACGACCAGATGGAGCGTGCTCGCATCGTCCACGACGACACGGGCGCAGAGGTCACCGCTCGCCGACAGCCTGAGCACGGCCTGGTTCGCTCGCAGGACGCCCGGCCAGAGGTTGATCGTCGACGTGGTCGCACCGGACCCGTCGCACGGGTCGATGGAGACGAACCCGGTCGCTGCTCCTCGCACGGCGACCACGTTCACGATCGCGCCGGCCGCATCGTTCGGGACTCCGGCATGACCGGCGACCCGGAATCGGAGCACGTCACCGTCACGGACCGGGCCGATGGTGCCGCCGACGCCGGACCGTGTGTCGAGCACACGATCGGGGGTCACGGCCTTCACGGGGGCGGACCCCGCCGCCCACCCGAACGCGTCGACGATCACGTGTGCGTCGACCGACGTGGTCACGCAGATGTCGCCGGAACCGAGAGCCGAGACCGTGAAGTGCGGAACGACCTCCTGTGCCCGGAAGTTCATGCTCGATGCGTCGGACGACGCCCCGCACGCCTGGACGATCGCCCATCCGTCACCGGTCGGGCGGGCCACGGTCACGTTGAGCAGGGCCAGCGACGCGGATGCATCGACTCCTGGACGGCCGGCAACTGGGATCCGGTGGGTGCGTCCTGCCCGATGGGGGGCACCGTCGCGACTGTCGTGGAGACGTGCCGACCGCCCGGTCTGGAGGTCCCCGTCGGTCGCGATGCCGGTCAGATCTGCGATGAGATCGACCGCGACCGAACTGGAGAAGCAGAGGCCCGATGACGTGTACGGCAGCACGATCGAGTTCGCGACCGCCCGGCCGACGTCGACGTTCAAGACCGAGGTGGCCGGCGCCGGGTCGTCACAGCTCCATGCGCTCACGAACCCGCGATCGCCAGCGCGGGCGCCCGTGAGGTTCAACATCACCGAGGTCGACCCGGACGGCTCGATGCCGTCGATCGCCACCCGCAGGACGACACCGGGCACGAGTTGTTGGACACCCGCGCCGGTGCCGGTGCGGGTGTCGAGCACCCGCACCGGTGACGGTGCCGTCACGTCGGCACTCGCGGAACGTCGGTCGGCGGTGGCCACCGCGCCGAGCACGCTCAGCACGGCCATCACGATCACGATCACGCGTCGCATCATCAGTTCCCTTCATCGACCCGACCGCGATCGGAGACTATGACGGACTGATGACGAAGTGCCGTCATGGGGCGAATTCGTTCACGGCGGCGAGAGGAGCGCCACCGCCTCGAGCAGCGCTCGCTCGACCGTCCGGCGCCGCGTGGCCTTCACGAGCAGCGTCGCGACGACCTCGGTGCGGCTCTGGGTCGCGCCGGCGGCACGGAAGAAGCGGCGCTGGACGGTACCGACGACGACGACCTCGTCGCCGGCCGCCACCCCGACCGGTCGGTCGTGGACCACGACGGGGACCGACGCGGTGAGGACGTCGCTTCGCGTGGTGACCTCGACGCTGGTGACCGTGCAGCCCGACGGCAGCTCGCGGATCTTCGGTTCGCTCGTGACGACGCCGCGGAGAACGGCCACGTTGCTGGCATCCATCGGATGCTCCCTTCGCTGGAGGCACGCGGTGACGTGCCGGCGGGAAGGGGAAGTCGGATGCCGGTGACTCTACGACGGGGGTGTGACGAGCCCTCCTCGGTCAGGTGATCGATGCGGCGTAGATCGATGCGATCGCGGCGTCGAGGGCAGCGTCGAACTCGCTCTCGGGCATCTGGACGGTGAGACCCTCGGTGAGCGCACGGGAGAAGCTGGCGATCACGCCGTGGTTCTTCGCGAGCAGCTCGTTCGCCTGCTCGCGGCTGTAGCCGCCGGAGAGCGCGACGACGCGCAGGACGCGGTCGTGCTCGACGAGCGGCCGGTAGAAGTCGTCGACCGTCGGGATCGTGAGCTTGAGCATGACCTGCTGGTCCGCGGGCACGCCGGCGAGATGGTTGGAGATCGCTTCGCGGAGCAGATCCTCGGCGAGCTCCTTGTCGGGGCAGCGGATGTCGACCTCGGGCTCGATGATCGGCACGAGTCCGTGCCCCAGGATCTGCGCCCCGATCTCGAACTGCTGGGCGACCACGGCTTCGATGCCTCCGGCGTCGGCCTGCTTGACGACCGAGCGCATCTTGGTGCCGAACACACCCTTGCCGACGGCACGCTCGCAGAGGGCGTCGAGCCCGGGGATCGGCTTCATCAACTGGACGCCGTCGTGCTCGTCGGCGAGTCCCTGGTCGACCTTGAGGAACGGCACGACCTGCTTGACGTCCCACAGGTACGCAGCCGACCCGATGCCTTCGATCTCCCGGTCCATCGTGTTCTCGAAGAGGATCGCCCCGAGGATGCGGTCGCCGGTGAACGACGGGCTCGTCACGATGCGGGTGCGCATCTCGTGGATGCGGTCGTACATCTGGTCGTCGTTCGAGTACTCCGACTCCTCGACGCCGTAGAGCAGGAGGGCTTTGGGCGTGCTGCCGCCGCTCTGGTCGAGGGCGGCGATGAAGCCCTGGCTGCTGCGCACCTTCTCGTACATCTCGCTCATGTCGCCATCGTACGGGGTCGGATCGGGCGTGATGTACTCCGCGCCGCTACGGTCTCGGCCCGTGGCGCTTCCCGATCGCGACGACTACTACCTGGCGCTGGCGTTCGCGGCGGCCAGGCGGGCCAACTGCCGGGGTCGCAAGGTCGGTGCCGTGCTCGTGAAGGGCGACCGCGTGATCGCCACGGGCTACAACGGCACCCCCGAAGGCCTCCCGAACTGCCTCGACGGCGGCTGCCTCCGCTGCGCGGACCGCGAACGGTTCGTGGCGGGCACCGACTACGACCTGTGCATCTGCGTCCACGCCGAGGCGAACGCACTCCTCACTGCCGGTCGGTACGGAGCCTCGACCGACGCGAGCACCGTCTACACGACCGACCAGCCGTGCTTCTCGTGCAGCAAGGAGCTGATCCAGGCCGGCGTCGAGAAGGTGTACTACGCACGGACCTGGCGACCCGACGAGCGGGTGGTCGACGACTATCGCCGACTCCAGGAACGACTCCACGCCGAGCACGTCCCGACCGAGTACGAGATCACCTCGATCGAGGAGGCATGAGGTCCTACCAGAACCGTGAGACGATCAGGCCCTGCACCGGTTCCCTCGGCGAGTCGTCGGTGAGGTTGTCGATCCGGTCGCCGATCCACTCGAACAGGCTCACCTGGACGAAGAACTGCCACAGGACCCACGCCAACAGCAGGACGATGGCGAACACCGAGGCGATCCGGAACCAGCGCGTGATCTTCGACGTGTACTCGGTGATGAGCGGCTGCAGGTCACGGGTCATCGAGCGGGCCTGGTGGCCGAACATCTGGGCGGCCCGCTCGGCTTCGGCCCGAGCTGCGAGGCGAACTTGGTCCACGACCGCCTGGGTGTCGACGGAGGGGTTGCCGAGCCCGTGGTCGTCGGGGACCCATCGGTGCGCCCCTTCCCGGTGGGCGGCGGCCTCGGCGACCTGCGTCATGATCGAGAGCTGACCGTCGGTCGGGCGCGCCCGGAACCGGTCGCTCCAGTCGGTGCCCTCCCAGTAGCGGAGCCGCGACGTGCCCTCGGGGTCGGGATACCAGCCTGGTGGTGGTGCGTCCTGGATCCGCATCAGCGCCTCACTCCGGTGGGAGCTCGACCCGCTCGTTGACGTCCGGGATCGGCAGACCGCCCTTCGGGCGGACCTCGTCGACACCGTCATCGGGTCGGATGGCCTCGGTGATCGCCGCCACGGTGCCGAGCAGGCCCGAGAACTCGGCCGGGATCACCAGCTTCGTCGCGCGTCCGTCGCCGATGCGCTCCAACGCCTGCAGGTACTCGACGGTGAGCACGTTCTTGTCGGCGTTGGCCTCCTTGATGCCGACGAGCCGGGCCTTGGCCGCGAGGCCCTCGCCCTCGCCGAGGAACGTGAGGCGGATCTTCTCGGCGCGTGCCCGCAGCTCGATCGCCTGTGCGTCACCCTCGGCGTCGAGGACGGCGGCCTGCTTGCGGCCCTCCGCCGCGAGCACGGCGGACTGCTTCTCGCCGTCGGCACGGGCGATCGCGGCTTCGCGGTAGCCCTGGGCCTCGGTGACGGTCGCACGGCGGTCGCGCTCGGCCCGCATCTGGGCGTGCATCGCGGACACCACTTCGGGCGGTGGGTCGATCCGCTGGATCTCGACGCGGACGACCTTGACGCCCCACTTGTCGGTCGCGTCGTCGAGGACCTCGCGCAGCTGGGTGTTGATCGTGTCGCGCGACGTGAGCGCTCGATCGAGCTCGAGGTCGCCGATCAGGTTCCGGAGGTTCGTCTGGGCGAGCTTGGTGATGGCCGTGAAGAAGTCGGCGACGTTGTAGACCAGCCGTTGCGGGTCGGTGGCCTCGTAGTAGACGACCGCATCCACGGACACGACGACGTTGTCGGACGTGATGACCTCCTGCGGTGGCACGTCGACGACCTGCTCGCGCATGTCGATGAGCTGCATCGTCTCGATGAACGGCACGATGAGCTGCAGTCCCGGGTTGCGGGTGTCCTTGTACTTGCCGAGCCGCTCGACCAGGCCTCGCTGGTACGGGCGCACGATCTTGACTGCTGTGGCGAGGACCGCGATCAGGACGATCACGACCACGATCAGCAGGATGACGATGACGGACACGGGTTACTCCTCTCCGCCTGGTTGCGGGCTCCGGGTCGGGCCGTTGGGTGCGAGGGGGGCGACGACGACACGGGTGCCCTTCATGGACAGGACACGCACGCGGGCGCCGGAATCGATCGTGTAGTTCCCGTCGCTGACCGCGCCCCAGACCTCGCCGTCGATGTTGACGCGACCCTTGCGGCCGGTGTCGTCCGGCAAGATCGGTGAGGTCACGATCGCGGTGAGACCGACGAGCCGGTCGGCGCCGACTCCGGGATCCATCGTGTTCTCCCGCATGAACCGCTGCGCCCAGCGGTACAGGCCGGCGAACATGGTCGCGCCTCCGAAGACGAACACGGCCCACTGGATCTCGATCGAGACGTCGTAGAAGGCGAGGATCGCGGTGATGAACGCCGAGGCGGCCCACGGCAGGATGATGAACGAGCCACCGATGATCGTGAGCTCGACGAGCGCGAACACGATGGCGATCCCCAGCCAGATCCATGGCCACAGCTGGAGATCGATCCCCAGGTCGAGCACTGCGAACATGGGCACACCCTAGGCCGGGCCGATGACGAACCCGTGACAGAGCGCGGAGAGCGCTCAGGTGCCCAGCAGGTTGACGCGGAAGCCGTCGTCGGGAACCGCCTGCACCTGGCGGGCGATGTCGGCGAGTCGCTGCTTGTCGTCGTCGTCACGGACGGCGATCGAGAACTCGATGTCGGTGACGACGTCGCCGTA
>DATHUU010000015.1:0-5073 GCA_035461925.1 Ilumatobacter sp. | reverse complement strand
AACGTGGTGGCCGAGCACCTCGACGCGCTGCCCGTCCCCGCCGGTGTCACCAGCCGCGACTTCCGATGACCGGTCGGGTGGGTGGATCGCTCAGACGTCGGCGACGCCGCGCAGGAGCCGGAGCAGCCCGGCGGTGACCTCGCGGCCGACGGCGATGATCTGCGAGCGGTCGGACGTGGCCGTCGCGAGCACCGTGAGGCTGGCGGCGTGCGCGACGGCGAACACGTAGCCATGGGCGCCGTCGGAGCGCAGCTCGGCCACGCGTGACGGCTGGGGCGCGATCGACTGGACCAGCCGGTTGGACAACCCCAGGAGCGCGGCCGACATCGCGGCCAGTGCCGCGGCGTCGGTCGTGGAGTCCGCCGGCAGGCGTGATGCGAGCGCGAACCCGTCGGCGCTGCTCACGACGGCGCCGACGACCCCGGGCACGTGTCCGACGACATGGTCGAGCAGCTGGTGCATCGAGGCGACGATGTCGCTCGCGATCGGGTTGCCGTCGGGGGGTGTGCTCACGGGCGTGCTCACGGGAGTGCTATCGGCGCGGCCGGGAACGATCTTGAACGGATCTTGACGATGCCCGTCCGGAGGTGGCAGCACGAACCCCACGACGATCAGACTCCCACATCGATCGGCTGGTCCGGGACACCGTGCGTCAGCAGCTCGGTGAGGTGGGCGGCGAGGCGCCGCGGCACGAACCGCAGGTCGGATCGTCCGACGATCTCGGAGACCGTCCACCAGCGGAGATCGTAGACGTACTCCTCGCGCATCGCCGCCCAACCGATCGTCGGCACCGGATCGAACCGCGCGCAGCGGACCAGGTGGACCCGGTCGCGCTGGCCGTCGTGGCCGGTGCGCATCGGCACGAGGTGCTCGCGGTCCCACACGTGCGGACCGATCTCGATCTCGGTCATGCCGAGCTCCTCGTGGAGCTCACGACGGAGCCCCTCCTCGTCGGTCTCGTCGTCCTCCAACCCGCCGCCGGGCAGCGCCCAGACGTCGACGCCGTTGGGGAACACGAACCGGGCCAGCAGCACCTCGTCGTCCGGGCTCAGGATGAGCGCCCGCACGGCTCGGCGGAAGCGGAGCGGCGTGGGCACGTCAGTCGCTCGGGGAGTCGCGCAAGCCGTCGTTGAAGATCTTGAACATCTCGTAGATCTCCTTGCACGCCTGACACACGGGGAGCTGCTTGGGATCGCGGGCGGGGACCCACACGTGGCCGCACAGCGCCTCGATCGGCGTGCCGTTGATGCGGGCCTCGAGCACCTTCGCAGCCGCGGACTCGTCGGGTCCGACCTTGACGATGTGGGCGACGACCGGGTCGCTGGTCTCGGTCTCCTCGTCGACCGCGGGGATCGTCTGGGCAGGCATCGTCTGCAGCTCCGACATGGTCACCAGTGTGCCAGTAGCGTGGCGTGGGTGCGCGAGCGGGTGCGGTACGAGGACGTGGCTGCCGCGATCGCGCCGACGGGGATGATCGCCCGCGGCGGGTTCGAGCCGGTCTCGTCCGACGACGTCGGAGCCCTGCCCGGCGGCCGGCCCGTGCGCACCGTCGTGGTCGTGGGGAACGTCGGGGGTGCGATCTGGCAGCGCTTCCGTGCCGACGAGCGGGCGGTGCGCGACCCGCTCGACGACTGGACCCGCCGGATGCTCGAGCCGGTCGCCGAGCGGTTCGGCGCCGGGTACGTGCACCCGAGTGACGAGCCGTTCGTCCCGATCCAACGTTGGGCGCAGCGGGCCGACGACGTGTTCGAATCGCCGATCGGTCTGCTGATCCATCCCGATCACGGGCTCTGGCACGCCTACCGCGGAGCGCTGCTGTTCCCCGATCGTGTCGAGGGGCTGCCCCCCGTCGGGGAGCGCTCGTCCCCCTGCCTCGCGTGCCCCGACCAGCCGTGCCGGACGGCGTGCCCGGTCGACGCGTTCGCGACGGACGGTTCGGGCTTGGTCGGCTACGACCACGAACGATGCCGCGGGCACGTCCGGTCGGGCCGCGAGCCGCGTTGCCTGACCGCTGGGTGCGCGGCCCGCCGGGCGTGCCCGGTCAACGCCGACGGGTACTACGAGGCCGACCAGATGACGTTCCACATGCGTGCCTTCGTCGGCGGGGAGTGACGGCGTTCGGACGCTCGGTCACCCGGTGATGTCGCGAGCGATGTTCACCCAGAAGTCGGTGACGAGGGCGAGGCTCTCGACGTCGATGCGTTCGTCGTGGCCGTGGAAGCGACTCCCGAAGGTGGCGAAGTCCATGGTGGGCGAGAACAGTCCGGCGCCGTAGGCCACTCGACCGCGGTGGCGATAGAAGCGGGCGTCGGTGCCGCCGACGACGAGGCCGGGGACGATCGACGCCCCCGGGTACGCGACCTGGATGTGCTTGCTGATCGTGTCCCAGAGGGCGTTGTCGGTGGACGACCGGGTGGGATCCCCGATCTGCAGGTCGACGATGTCGACGTGCCCGGCGAGCTCTCCGAGCGCGTCGGCGAGCATGGCGTCGACGTCGGCCTTGGTCGTGCCGGGCACCGTCCGGATGTCGACCTCGATGTCGACCGCGTCGGGGATCACGTTCGTCTTCTGTCCGCCGTGGGCGACGTTCGGGGAGATCGTGGTGTGGGTCAGCGCGTGGCAGGTGCGGGCGACCGGTGTCGGCAGCGAGGCGATGGTGTCGAACACGGTGGCCGGGTCGAGCAGCGCTCGGCGCAGCTCCGGGGGGATCGACATCGTGTCGACGAGGCCCCTCCAGGTCTCGTCGAGGTGCGGAGCCGGTCGGTGCTCGGCGAGGCGGCGGACGATCTCGGCGGCCTTCACCAACGCGTTGTCGGCGCCGAACGGCATCGAGCCGTGGCCGGGTGTGCCCGACACCCGCAGCTTGCGCCAGTTGAGGCCCTTCTCGCCGACGTTGACGGTGACGTGGCGGTGACCGTGGTCGTCGACCGTCGACCAGCCGCCGAGCTCGGTGAGGCAGTACGTCGCGTCGATCGCGTCGGGGTGGTGCTCGAACATCCACTCCGCGCCCCAGACACCGCCGGCCTCCTCGTCGGCGACGCCGAAGTAGATGAGGTCACCCTTCGGACGGAAGCCGCTGCGGGCGAGATGTCGGAACGCGACCGCCATCGACGAGGTGAGGTCGAGCATGTCGATGGCACCGCGACCCCAGATCTCCTCCACGCCCTCGGCCGTGCGGATGAGCTCACCACCGAACGGGTCGTGGCTCCAGCCCTCGGGGCTGACCGGGACGACGTCGGTGTGCCCCATCAGGCACAGCGACGGTGCGTCGGGGTCGCTGCCCTCGATCCGTGCGACGATCGACGACCGTCCGGGCATCGACTCGAACCGCTCGGTGTCCAACCCGGCGCCCTCGAAGAAGTGCTGGAGCGTGTCGGCGTTGCGGGTCTCCTCTCCCGACTCCGGCGTCCCGTCGTTGACACAGGCGTTGCGGATCATGGTCCGGAGCAGTTCGACGGTCTCACCGGTGAGGGACGACATGTGGCCACTCTACGGTGGGCCATCGGGGCCGGTCCGACCCGTTGCCCTGGCGACCGGCCGCAATTGCGCGTACACTCGTTCGGATGACGACCTTCTGGTACGGCCTGGCAGCTTTCCTGGGGCTGGTGGCGGTTGCCGGTGCGCGGGGCCCGCAGGCCGAGCCGATCAAGGTTCGTGTCCGCCGGAACCGTCGTCGCTGACGATTCGGCGTCGACGTCAGCGCAGCACCGCCAGCTCCGCCGTGAGGTTGGCGCGGGCGCGCCGCTCCCAGCCGTCGAGCCCGAGCTCGGGCGGGAAGATCGATGTCCGCGCGAGGAAGCTCTCGATCACGGCGCGCCGACCGCTGCGCCACGCGTGCTCGTCGAGGTGTGCGTACTCGCGCCGGATCTTGCGGACGTACTCGGAGTAGGCGGCCGGTTGGGCGCCGAGCACGGCCAGGTCGGCGGCGAGGAGCACGGCGCGGTCGGTGTCGCGGTCGGTGTCGGTGCCGGCGCGATGATCGGTCGCTGCGATCATCGCCGCCACGCGGTCGCACCGCTCGGCGTCCCAGCCGATCTTGCGCAGGCATCCGGCGGCGAGCAGCGCGGATCGAGCCTCGTTGTCGCTGCGGTCGAGCTCGTACACCGCATCGTGGAAGAACGCCGCGGCGACGACCGCATCGAGGTCGTCGACCCCGGCGCGCTCGGCCAGCTCGAGGACGTGGCGGACGACCCACCGCACGTGCCGCAGGTCGTGGTAGTGCCGTCGGGCGCTCCGGTGCCTCGCCACCATCGACTCGAACACCCGCTCGGCCGTGTCGCCCCGCCCGATGTGACGTTGCCACGCCACACGCAGCTCGAGTTCGCTCCCAGCCATGCATCCAGTGTGCCAGGCTCGTGCCGCAGCCTGAAGGCCGAGAACTGCGACCAGATCCACCGACGATGACGATCCTGATCGACGAAGCACGCTGGCACCACCGTGGACGTCGGTGGTGCCACCTGGTGAGCGACGAGTCGTACGACGAGCTGCACGCGTTCGCCGACACCAACGGCATCCCGCGTCGCGGCTTCCAGGGCGACCATTACGACATCCCCGAGGAGCACCGCTCGGCGCTGATCGCCGCCGGGGCCGAGGTGGTCGAGAGCCGAGTGCTGCTCCGCCGGCTCAAGGGTGCGGGTCTCCGGTTGACACCCACCCAACGCCGCCGCATCCAGCAGTCGGTCACCAACTTCTCGGTCACCAGCGAGGTGGTGCGTTCACCAGCTCCCGGGGACGGCTGAGCCCGCCACCGAGCACGAACCACTCGAACAGCTCGACCCCGCTGCTGGTCGCGATCTCGTCGAGCTCGAGCCAGCGATCGGCATCGGTGAGCTCGTGGCCGTCGTGTTCGGGCCGATCACCGCCGGGTCGCCCGCTGGCGACGATCGCGCCGGCGACGCGCCCGTCGTGGACCGCGGGGTCGAGGATCCGCTCGGCGACCTCGAGGACCGCGTCTGGTGCGGTGGTGCCGCTGACGACGACGAGCCCGAGCCCGCAGCGCGCCTCGTCGAGCAGGACGACGATCGTCTCGTATCGCAACGGCCATGCGGCCGCCGTCCGGACGACGGCCAGCGC
>DATHUU010000014.1:0-14659 GCA_035461925.1 Ilumatobacter sp. | reverse complement strand
CCGGGCCTTCATCGATCCCGACCGTCCCGACGACGTCCATCGTGCTCGCCTCGTGGCGATCAAGCGCGACCTGGTCGCCACGATCTCGCCGAGCGCGACGGGGGTGATGCTCGAGCCCGAGCTCTCGATCCCCGACGTCCTCGACGTGCTCGCCCCCGGCGTCGGGTTCATTGCTGCGCTGGAGGCACAGGGTTACCTCTCCGACCCCGGCGCGACCGCGACCACCCTCTTCTGGCCGGTCCAGGAGGCGGTGGCCACCGGTGCGGACGCGGTCAAGCTGCTCGTCCCGTACCATCCCGACCACGAGCTCGCGGCGGCCCAGCGCGTTGTTGCGGCCGCCGTCGTCGACGAGTGCCGCACGGTCGGCATCCCGATCGTGCTCGAGCCGCTGTTCCACTCGCTCGCGACCCCGGCCGATCGCGAGCGAGTGGTGCTCACCACCGTCGACCACTTCGCCGGCACCGGGGCCGACCTGCTCAAGCTGCCGTTCCCGGTCGATCCCGATCTGACCACCGACGTCGACCGACGCACCGAGGCGTGCACCCGGGTCACCGAGCGGTGCGACCAGCCGTGGGCGTTGCTGTCGGGCGGTGGATCGTTCGAGTCGTTCGCCGCGCAGGTCGAGGTCGCGGCCGCCGCAGGCGCCGCCGGCTTCATGGTCGGCCGGGCCCTCTGGGGTGAGGCCGCACGCGCCGACGAGATCGATCGGGCGGCGATCATCACCCAGGTCGTGCTGCCGAGATGGAACCACCTCGCGCAGTGCGTCGAACCCCGCGTCGTACCCCGCGTCGAACACCGCGCCGAACCCCGCGTCGCACCTCACGCCGAACCCCGCGCCGAATCTCGTGAACCGATCCGAGCCACACTGGACGCCGAGCCGTCCACCCACTGAAGGAGCCGTCATGGAGTTCTTCGAACACGTCGAACCGATCCGCTACGAGGGGCCCGCAAGCGATGATCCGTTGTCGTTCCGTTGGTACCAGCCCGATCGGGTGGTGGGGGACAGGACGATGGCGGAGCACTTGCGCTTCGGGGTCTGCTACTGGCATTCGTTCGTGTGGGACGGGTTCGACATCTTCGGGGCGGGGACGTTGGATCGTCCGTGGCACCCGAGCAACTCGCCGGACATGGATCCGATGGACGCGGCGCGGATGAAGATGGATGCGGCGTTCGAGTTCATCTCGAAGTTGGGTGCGCCGTTCTTTGCGTTCCATGACGCCGACATCGCGCCGGCGGGGGCGACGTTCGCGGAGACGTCTCGCTACTTCGACGAGATGGTCGAGTACGCGGCCGGGCACATGGAGCGCACGGGTGTGAAGTTGTTGTGGGGCACGACGAATGCGTTCTCCCATCGGCGGTTCATGTCGGGTGCGTCGACGAATCCGGATCCGGATCTGTTCCGGTACGCGGCGGCACAGGTGGCGCACTGCTTGTCGAAGACGCACGAGCTGGGTGGCGCGAACTACGTGCTGTGGGGCGGCCGTGAGGGCTACGAGACGCTGTTGAACACCGACATGCGCCGTGAGCTCGACCAGATGGGCCGTTTCATGAGCATGGTCGTCCAGCACAAGTACGACATCGGGTTCGAGGGCACGCTGCTCATCGAGCCGAAGCCGATGGAACCCACCAAGCACCAGTACGACTACGACGTCGCTGCCGTGTACGCGTTCTTGCAGAAGTACGGGCTCGAGGAGGAGATCAAGGTCAACATCGAGGTCAACCACGCGACGTTGTCGGGGCACGACTTCCACCACGAGGTCGCGACAGCGGTGAACCAAGGGATCTTCGGGTCGGTCGACGCCAACGCCGGCGACGACCGGCTCGGCTGGGATCTCGACCTGTTCCCCGGATCGGTGGAGGACATGTCGCTCGGCCTGATCGAGATCCTGCGCGGTGGCGGGTTCACGACGGGTGGGATGATGTTCGACTGCAAGCTGCGGCGGCAGTCGATCTCGCGTGAAGATCTGTTCATCGCTCACATCGGCGGCATGGACACCCTCGCGAAGTCGTTGCTGGTCGCCCAGTCGATCCTCGACGAGGGTGAGCTCGATCGCCGTCGCGAGGAGCGGTACGCCGGGTGGGCCGAACCGGCCGCGCAGGACATCCTCGACGGCAAGGTCAGCCTGCAGGAGCTCCACGACGAGCTGATCGCCTCCGGTCACGAGCCGCAGCCGGTCTCCGGCCGACAGGAGCTGCTGGAGCGCCTCGTCGCCCGCCACATCGACACCGTTCGCTGATCGGCGATCGACCGTGGGCCAACCGCTCGTCGTCGGGGTCGACTCCTCGACCCAGTCGGTGAAGGTCGAAGCATGCTCGATCGCGGCCGGCGAGGTCGTCGCGGCGGGCGTCGCTCGGCACCCGCCGACCGATCCGCCCGTCTCGGAGCAGGATCCGCGGGCGTGGTGGCGTGCGCTCGTCGATGCGTGTGCCCAGCTCGGGGACGCACGCCGAGACGTCGTGGCGATCTCGGTCGCGGGACAGCAACACGGGCTCGTCCTCCTGGGCGAGGACGGCGAACCGGTACGACCGGCGAAGCTCTGGAACGACACCACGTCGGCACCACAGGCAGCACGGCTGGTCGCGGCGCTCGGCGCTCGGCGCTGGGCCGCGCTCACGGGCAGCGTGCCCGTCGCGTCGTTCACGATCACCAAGTTGGCCTGGGTCGCGGAGCACGAACCCGACCTGCTGGCGCGGGCACGGCGCGTGATGCTGCCCCACGACTACCTGACGTGGCGCCTGACGGGTGAACACGTGACCGACCGTGGCGACGCGTCGGGCACCGGTTGGTTCGACCCGTCGTCGGGCAGCGTGGTGTCAGAGCTCCTCGTGGCCGCGACCGGTGACCGCACGGCGTGGAGCGATCGGGTGCCGAGGGTGCTCGGACCGACCGACGCCGCCGGCGTCCTGACGGGTCCAGCGGCCGACGAGTTGGGGCTGCCCGACGACGTGGTCGTCGGACCGGGCACCGGGGACAACATGGGTGCAGCGCTCGGCCTCGGCCTCGGGGCCGGCGACGTGGCGATCTCGCTCGGCACGTCCGGCACCGTGTTCGCCGTGTCCGACACCGCGACCCACGACGAGTCCGGCGCGGTCGCCGGGTTCGCGAGCGCGCGCGGCAACTTCCTCCCGCTCGTGTGCACGCTCAACGCCACCAAGGTGACCGACACGGTGGCGCGCTGGTTGGGCACCGACCCGGCCGGGCTCGCCGATCTGGCGCTCGCAGCGGTGGGCGACCCCGGCGCCGTCACGCTCGTGCCGTACTTCGACGGCGAACGCACGCCGAACCTGCCGGACGCGACCGGGACGTTCGCCGGTCTCACCAACGCGACGACACGTGAGCAGTTGGCGCTGGCGGCCCACGACGGCGTGCTCTGCGGGCTGCTCGCTGGGGTCGATGCGCTCCGGGCGGTCGGGGCGACCATCGAGGGCCGGGTGTTCCTGATCGGGGGCGGCTCGAGGTCGGCGGCCTACCGGCAGCGAGCGGCAGACCTGCTCGGTCAGCGGGTCGTCGTCCCGGACACCGATGAGACCGTCGCGACGGGGGCCGCCGTCCAGGCTGCCGTCGTCGGGGGTGCGGGCACATTCGACGACATCGCGGTCCGGTGGCGGCTCGGCGCCGGCGTCACCGTCGAGCCGGGTCGCGACGCGACGGCCCGGCGCACCGCCTACGCCGAGGTCGTGAGCTCGGACTGAAGCCGGACGACACGACCGTCGTGGTGGATCCAGGCCACGACGCCGTGACGATTGCGCACCGAGAGGAGACGGTGGCCGTCCCGGTTGACCTCGGCGACCAGCACCGTCGACGGCTGGAGCAGGCACTCCCGGATCGGCTGCAGCTCGAGTGGTGGGAGGATGCCCACGCACGTGAGCGCGGTGTCGAGCTCACGGTCCACGTCGGTGGCAGCGCGGCGGAGCCGCTCGAGGGATTCGGATGTGGCCGGACGGAGCATGTCCGTACTTCGGCACACTCCACCCACGCCTTGAGACCTCGACGGGTCAGGGTTCGGCGGAGACGCTCAGGGGGGCGTCGGGGTGGGCGAGCTTGCGCTCCCCGGCCTCGATCGCGTCGAGGAGGTGGATCGACAGGTCGGCGACCTTCACCTGGTCGTCCTCCATCCCCGCGGCCTTCACCCCGTCGTCGAGCATGATGTAGCAGAACGGGCAAGCGGTCGCGACCCGTGTCGCCCCGGTCGAGATCGCCTCGAGCGCCCGCTCGTCGTTGACCTTGACGCCGATCGACTCCTCCATCCACATGCGGGCGCCGCCGGCGCCGCAGCACATGCCCGTGGTGCCGTTGCGCTCCATCTCGACGATCTCGATGCCCTTGATCGAGCCGACGACCTTGCGCGGCGCCATGTACACGTCGTTGTGGCGGCCGAGGTAGCACGAGTCGTGGTAGGTGATGCGCTCCTCGAGCGTCGCCTGGCTCACGTCGAGGCGGCCGTCGGCGATCAGTTGCTCGAGAAGCTGGGTGTGGTGGACGACCTCGTAGTGCCCGCCGAGCTGGGGGTACTCGTTCATGAGCGTGTTGAAACAGTGCGGGCACTGGGTGATGATCTTCTTCACGCCCATCCCGTCGAGCATCTCGATGTTCGGCATGGCGAGCATCTGGAACAGGTACTCGTTGCCGGAGCGGCGGGCGGAGTCGCCGGTGCACATCTCGGACGGGCCGAGGATCGCGACGTCGATCCCGGCACGCGACAGCAGCTTCGCCATCGCCTGGGTGACCTTCTTGTTCTTGTCGTCGAACGATCCGGCGCAGCCGACCCAGTAGAGGTACTCCGCCTCGAACGGCTCACCCGGATCGACGACCTCGACGTTCGCGAGGTCGCTCGCCCAGTCGGCACGCTCACCCTGGTTCATGCCCCAGGGGTTCATCTGGTTCTCCATGGCCCGGTAGGCGTTGCCGAGCTCGGACGGGAAGTTCGACTCCATCAGCGACAGGTAGCGCCGCATGTCGAGGATCTTGTCGAGGATCTCGATGTTGACCGGGCAGACCTCGTCGCAGGCCTTGCAGGTGGTGCACGCCCAGATCTCCTCGGGGGTGATCCGCTCGAACAGGCTGTTCGAGCTGATCGTGATCTCGCCGTCGACACCGAGTGGCGGGCTGACGTCGGCGTGCCGTGCGCTCGCCGCCATGACCTCGCCCGTCTTGAGGACGATCTCGCGGGGGTCGAGCGGCTTGCCGGTCGCATGGGCGGGGCACACGCTGGTGCAACGACCACACATGGTGCAGGCGTCGGTGTCGAGGAGCTGCTTCCAGGTGAAGTCCTCGACGACGGATGCACCGAACGTCTCGAGCTCGGTCTCCATCAGGTTCGGCATCGGCTTCATGGCGCCCTTCGGGCGGTCCTTGTCGCGCAGGTACATGTTCAGCGGGCTCGTGAACATGTGGCGGAGCATCGTGCCGGGGAGGATCGCGAGGAACGCGACGAACGCCACGACGTGGGCGATCCACCAGCCGCGGTGCCAGTTCTCGAGCGCGGTGACGCCCATGCCGTCGACCGTCTGGCTGAGGGGGTAGCCGATGAAGCTGTAGCGCTCCCAGCTCATGTCCTCGCCCGACGCGGTGCCGAGCGCGATCCGGAACATCTCGGCACCGAAGCCGGTGATGCCGATCGCGAACAGGGTCCCCAGCCCGAGGACGTGATCGACCTTGGACTTGATGCGGATGCGGTACGGCCGCTGCACGTAGCGGCGCACGATCGCCCAGGTGACGCCCACGGTGAACACGACGCCCGCGGCGTCACCGACGAACGCGTACGCCTGATAGGTGCGGCCGTGCAGGAACTTGAGGTCTTCGGGTAGCTGGTGGTCGACCTCGAGGGTGGTGGTGACCCCGAGCAGGATCAGGAACCCGAAGTAGATCATCGAGTGCATGAGCCCGGCCGCGGAGTCGCGCAGGAGGGTCTGCATGTACACGCCGGCGCGGTAGTCCTCGGCGCGCCTCTTGGCGTTCTTCGCGGTCGTGCGCCGCTGGGCCGGGGCGCCGCGCTCCCAGTTCTTCATCCGGTTGGCGAACTGGAACGCACCCCATGCCAGGAACACCGGCACCGCCGTGTAGAACACGAGCTTGATCGGCCCGGGGATGTTCCCGAACACCTCGCGGTGGATCGCGTTCTCGTTCTCCCAGCCGGTGATCAGCGGGATGACGCCGGAGACCACCACGAACAGGGCGATCCCGATGCCCAGACCGATCGCCAGGTGATGGGGCTTCAAGCGCTTGTCGGTGGGCGCGTCGTTGGTGTCGGCGTGCGTGCTCATGACGGGCCACAACCTACTCGCGGCGGTGACGTCGGCTCACTTTCCACGAGCCCTCGGTGGGTCGCCGTCGAGGACGTGTCAGCCGTAGTACTTGCGGTCGAGATCGCGGATGCGCTCGGCGAGGGCGGTGAGGAGCTTCATCGAGATCGTCGGATGGTCCTCGATCACGCCACGGAAGTGGCGCTGGTCGATGACGAACAGGGTGCAGTCGCCCTCACAGATCGCGCTCGCCGTGCGGGGCCCGTGGTCGAGCAGCGCGAGCTCGCCGACGACGTCGCCCGGTCCGAGCGTGGCCACCTTTCGGTCCTTCCGCTTGACGGTGACGTTGCCGTGGAGGATGACGAAGGCCTCCCTGCCGAGCTGGCCTTGGTCGATGATGACCGTGCCGTCGGCCATCGTGATCTCGTCGCCGGCACGTTGGACGGCTTGCAGCTCCCTCTTGCTGCAGCCCGCGAAGAGCGGGACGTTCCTCAGGTGATCGAGCTGAGCGGACTTGGACGCCATGGCGGAACAGTAGCCGGTGGGAGCGGCCCGGTTCGTCCGATCAGAAGTCGATCAGGCTCGGTTCGTACCCCTCGGGGGCCTCGAACCCGAGCAGGTTGAGCAACGTCGCGGCGACATTGGCCAAGCCGGGTGCTGCGATCGCCGCCATGTGGTACTCGCCGTCGTAGTTCGGGTCGTAGATCGCGAACGGCACCGGGCTGAGCGTGTGCGACGTCTTCGGTGACTGCACCCCGTCGTGCACCGTGAACATGATGTCGGCGTTGCCGTGATCGGCCGTGTACACCAGCACGCCGTCCAGCTCCTCGACCACCGCCATCAGCCGGGCCATGCACTCGTCGATCACCGTCATCGCCACCACGGTCGCAGCGAGGTTCCCGGTGTGGCCCACCATGTCGCCGCTCGGGAAGTTCAACCTCCCGAACCGATGTTCACCCGACCGCATCAGGTCGATCACCTCGTCGGTGATCTCGCGCACCTTCATCGCCGGCGTGGTGTCGAACTCGACGTTGTCCGAGGGGATCTCGACGTACGTCTCGAGCGTCTCGTCGACGTAGCCCGACCGATTGTCGTTCCAGAAGTAGGTCACGTGCCCGTACTTCTGCGTCTCCGACACGGCAAAGCTGCGCACCCCCTCGGCACACAGGTACTCGCTCATCGTCCGGTCGATCGCGGGCGGCGCGACGAGGTACTGCTTGGGCACCAACGCATCGCCGTCGTACTGCAGCATCCCGGCGAAGAACACCCGCGGCGCAGGTTCGAGCTCCGGGCCGAGGCGGGAGAACATCGCGAAGTCGTCCTCCTCGTACGCCCGCGAGATCTCGATCGATCGATCGCCTCGGAAGTTGTAGAGGATCACGGCGTCCCCGTCCGCGATCGTTCCCACCGGACCGTCGTCGTCGGCGACGACGAACTCGCCGAGGTACTGGTCGCCCGTGCCCGTCGCCGCGGCGTCCGCCTCCTCGTACATGGTCCGAACGGCCTCGCTCGCCGAGGCGAACCGACGACCGACCCCCCACGTGTGGCAGCGGTACCCGCGGGCGACCATCTCCCAGTCGGCCTCGTAACGGTCCATCGTGATGCGCATCCGGCCGCCGCCCGATGCGATCCGGAAGTTCCGTCCGGCGACGGCGGCGTTGATGTCGGCGAGCACTTCCTCCGTCCGTGCGATGTACGACAGCGCCGACCGTGCCGGGACGTCCCGGCCGTCGTGCAGGATGTGCACCGCCGCGCTCGTGACGCCCTCGTCGGCGGCCCGGCGCAGCATCGCGTACAGGTGCTCGTTGTTCGAGTGCACGTTGCCGTCGGAATGCAGGCCGATGAAGTGCATCGTGCCGGCGCGCCCGTGCTCCACCGCCTGGTGCCAGATCGGAGACTCGAAGATCGCCCCCGTCGCGATCGCCCGGTTGACCAGCTTCGCCCCCTGCGCGAACACACGGCCGGCGCCGAGCGCGTTGTGGCCGACCTCGCTGTTCCCCATGTCGTCGTCGGACGGCAATCCGACCGCCGGGCCGTGCGCCGCGAGCTCGGTGTACAGCTCGCCGCCGGTGAGCCGATCGAGCGTCGGGGTCTCGGCCACGGTGACGGCATTGGACGGCGACGGCGGCGCCACGCCGACCCCGTCGGCGATCACGAGCAGCACGGGCCCGGGTCGACCAGCGAACGACGGGTGCTTCGAGAGCTCCAGTGGCATGCGGTCGAGTGTACGGCTGGCACCGGTGACGGTGCCCGTCCCGCGTACGCTCGCGCCGATGCAGCACGAGGCCGGCCCCGACGAGGCGTACCAGTTCGATCGCTACCTGCGCTACGAGGAGCTGGTCGTGTGGCTGCAGGACATCGCGGCCGCCCATCCGAACCTCGTCCACCTCGAGACGTACGGCCGGTCCCACGAGGGCCGTGACCTCTGGCTCGTCACCGTCACCGACACCACCACCGGCACCCACGACACCAAGCCGGCGCACTGGGTCGACGCCAGCATCCACGCCGTCGAGCTCACCGCGACCGTGGCGGCGTGCGCGCTCGTCGAGCGGCTCGTGTCCGGCCACGGGAACGACGCCACGGTCACGCGCGCCCTCGCCACCCGCACCTTCTACATCGTCCCCCGCGTCAACCCCGACGGTGCCGAGTGGGTGCTCGCCGATCGGCCCCGCTTCCGTCGATCCAGCGTCCGCTCGTGGCCATGGCGCGACGCACACCGGTGGCCAGGCCTCTATGGCGAGGACATCGACGGCGACGGTCGGATCCTGCAGATGCGGATCCCCGACCCAGCCGGCGGGTGGATGCCCCATCCCGACGACGCCCGTCTCATGGTGCCGGTCCCACCCGAGGGTGCGCCCGACGGGACGACGACGTACCGACTTCTGTCCGAGGGCTCGGTGACCGATCCCGACGGCTACACGGTCGCCACCCCACGATCGCCGGAGGGCCTGGACCTCAACCGCAACTTCCCCGCCGGCTGGGGCACGGCGGTCCCCGGGAGCGGCGACCACCCGCTCAGCGAGCCCGAGATCGATGCACTCGTCCGCGCCATCGCGGCGCGTCCCAACATCTGCGGCTACAACGCGTTCCACACGAGCGGCGGTGTGCTGCTCCGACCGTCCTCCACCCGACCCGACGACAAGCTCGCGCCCATGGACGTCTGGGTCTGGAAGCAGCTCGGTGCTCGCGGCACCGAGCTGACCGGGTACCCGTCACACGGCGTCTACGAGGACTTCACCTGGGATCCGTCGGAGACGATGAGCGGTGCCGCCGACGACTGGGCGTACGAGCACCTCGGCATCTACGGGTGGACCACCGAGTTCTGGGACGTCGTCCAGGCCGCCACGGGTCACAAGCAGTCGACCCACTTCTGGTACACGGGCCCGACCGACGAGGAAGCGCTCGCGGTGCTGCGGTGGTGCGACCGGGAACACCCCGACGGTCACGTCGACTGGTACGCGTTCGACCACCCGCAACTCGGGCCCGTCGAGCTCGGCGGGTGGGACGAACTGTCGACCTGGACGAACCCGCCCCGCCACCTGCTCCGCGACGAGGTGCGCCCGCACGCCGAGTTCGCGATCCACCAAGCCCTCTGCTCGCCGAAGCTCGAGATCCAGCGGGTCTCGGCGATGACGCTCGGCGAGGACACGTGGCACGTGGAGGTCGGCGTCGCGAACACGGGGTTCCTCCCCACCGACGTGTCGGTCCTGGCCCGCAAGGAACACCTCGTGCGCCCGGTGACCGTCGAGGTCACCGGTGCCGACGTGGTGGACGGCCCCGCCCGCCGACGCCTCGGGACCGATGCCGCCGGGCCGGCGGCCGGCCAGCTCGAAGGCCGCGTCGCGCTCCGTTTCGCCGGTGGCAACGACGGCACCCCCGACCGGGCCCTCGTCCGGTTCGTCGTCCGGGCTCCAGCCGGGACCACGATCACCGTCACCGCAAATCACGATCGAAGTGGTAGGAGTTCCGTAGAATACGGCCTCCTATGAGACTGGGCCCGCCGACGGCGACGACGCACCCGAGTCGGCGATGAGCGCGGACGCGTGGATCGTGCTCGCGGTCGTCGTCGGCATCGTCGTGCTGCTCGCCACCGATCGGTGCTCCCCGGTCGTCGGACTCGGAGGCGGTGTGCTCGCACTGCTCGTCACCGGAGCGATCGACGACGCCACGGCGCTCTCGGGCCTCGCCAGCCCGGCAACCGCAACGATCGCGTTGCTCTACGTCGCCGCCGCCGGCATCGCCGCCACCGGGGCGCTGTCGTGGTTCCTCGACCGCATGATGTTCGGCCGGACGGGCGGCGTCGCCCGGCTCGCGACGTCGACGGCAGCGTTGTCGGCCATCGTCCCCAACACCCCGCTCGTCGCGCTCGCCGCCCCGCGCGTGGTGCGGTGGTCGCGAGGTGCCGGCCGTTCGGCTTCGAAGCTCCTGATGCCCCTCTCGTACGCGAGCATCCTCGGCGGCGTGGTCACGGTGCTCGGCACATCGACCAACCTCGTCGTGTCCGACGCGCTCCGACGTACCGACGGCGAGCCGCTCGGGGTCTTCGAGATCACCCGCGCGGGCCTGCCGGTCGCGATCGTCGGCGTCTTCGTGATGTCGGTGACGGTCCCTCTGCTCCTCCGCGAGCGGACCGCGGCCGGCGACTCGATGCACGTCACGGCTCGCGCCTTCCAGCTCCAGATGCTCGTCGAACCCGACGGTCCGCTCGACGGCCGCACGGTCGACGCCGCTGGCCTCCGGGCGCTCGACGGGCTGTATCTCGCGGCGGTCGAACGTGCCGGGCGCATCGTCACCGTGCGCCCGGAGACCCGACTCGGCGCCGATGACCGTCTGTACTTCGTCGGCGACATCAGCCGCGTCGTCGACCTCCAGGACGTCGTCGGCCTGGTCTCTGCCGAGCGACCCCACGTCCTCGACGCCGAGGGTCCAGGGGTCCGGTTGTTCGAGGCGGTCGTGGGCCGCGGATCGACGCTCGCCGGGACGACGCTGAAGGATGCCGGGTTCCGCTCCCGCTACGACGCGGCCGTCCTCGCGGTCCACCGGGCTGACGGCGACCTGCGCGGCAAGCTCGGCGTCATCCCGCTCGAGCTCGGTGACGTCCTCCTCGTGCTCGCCGGGCCCGGCTTCTCCGAGCGTTGGCGAGAGCACGGTGACTTCTCGCTCGTCGCCTCGGTGGACGAGCCGCCGCCGGCTCGCCGGGCGCGAGGACGCCTGGCGACGACGGTGTTCGTGGGGATGGTGCTGGTCGCGGCGACCGGCATCGCCAGCCTCCTGCTCGCGGCCGCGACCGCCGCGACCGCGATGGTCGTGGGCCGGGTGCTCAGCGTGCACGAGGCCCGCCGGGCGATCGACGTGAGCGTCGTGCTCACGATCGCCATGTCGATCAGCCTCGGCAACGCCGTCGACAGCAGTGGGCTGGCGGCCGAGCTCGCGACGCGGCTGGTCGACCTCGGCGGGTCGATGGGTGAGGTCGGGCTCCTGCTCGTGATCGTCGTGGCGACCCAGCTCCTGACCGAGGTGCTCTCGAACAGCGGAGCCGCGGCATTGATGGTGCCCGTCGCCCTCGCCGCTGCGGCCGGTGTCGGTGCCGACCCTCGCGAGTTCGCGATCGGTGTGCTGATCGGCGCGTCCTGCTCGTTCCTCACGCCCATCGGCTACCAGACGAACCTGATGGTGTACGGCCTCGGCGGCTACCGCTTCACCGACTTCACCCGCGTCGGACTCCCGCTGACCATCACGTCCGCCCTCACGGCGACGCTGGCGCTGTCGATCTGACGCGGCGACCCGAAGCGCCGCCGGCGGCGTCAGCTGATCCGGCGTAGCGGGACCCGCGACGTGCGGACGTAGCCGGCGTCGAGGTGGATGAACCCGGCACGCTCCCAGAACGCGTGCTCCTGGCGCCGCGACCCGGCGGCGAGCACCTGGAGTCGCGCGCACCTGAGATCGTCGGCGCGGGCGATCGCGTGGTCGAGCAGCATGCCGTCGAGCCCGGTCGTCCGGAACGGGTCGGCGGTCCACAACCCGACGATCTCGGCGGTCCGCCCCGGCCCGCTCAACGTCGGGAAGACGATCATCTCGAGCACGGCGCCGATCTGGCGGTCGTACTCCCCGACGAGCAGGAAGCAGCCCTCCTGGCGGTCGATCTCGTCGAGCGTGCGGCGGTACGACCCTGCGGCAGCACGCTGTTGGGCGTCGTCGTGTGGGGCCGCCGAACGCAGGATCGTCGCGATCGCCGGCAGGTCCCCCCGCACCGCGTCACGGAAATACGGCTGCACCACACCATCATTCCATCGGGCGTCGTACGATTCGGGCATGTCCGCCGATCCCGCGATCGCCGGCGCGCTGTTCGAGCTCGCCAAGGAGGTGCAGCAGCGCGCCCACGTCCCCTACTCGCACTTCCACGTCGGCGCCGCGTTGCGAACGCCGAACGGCCTGGTGTTCATCGGAGCGAACGTCGAGAACGCTGCGTATCCGGAGGGGATGTGTGCGGAAGCGAGCGCGATTGCGGCGATGGCGTCGGCGGGTGAGCGGGTGATCGACGCGATCGTCACGGTCTGCGACGGTGACGTGCTCGGGACGCCGTGCGGGGGGTGCCGTCAGAAGATCCGTGAGTTCGCCACACCCGCCACGGTCATCCACGCCGCCGGGCCCGAGGGCATCCGGCGGACCTACACGATGGCGGAGCTCCTCCCCGACGGCTTCGGTCCCGAGAACTTCGGAGGGTAGACTCAGAACTTGAGTCGAGGTGACTCAAGTTTTCTGAGACACGGGTTGGCCGGCGCGCCCGCGCTGCCTACAATTGAGTGCGACTCACGCAAGTTCGAATCCGTCTCGCCCCCCGAGACCTCATCACACAGGAGTGTGCACCATGCCCAAGGCAGTCGGTATCGACCTCGGTACCACCAACTCGGTCGTCGCCGTGCTCGAAGCCGGCGAGCCGGTCGTCATCCCGAACGCGGAGGGCGGTCGCACCACGCCGTCGGTGGTGGCGTTCTCGAAGGCCGGCGAGGTCCTCGTCGGCGAGGTCGCCAAGCGCCAGGCGATCACCAACCCCGATCGCACCTTCCGGTCGATCAAGCGCCACATGGGCGAGAACTGGAAGTCCGACGACGTCGACGGCAAGACCTACACCCCCCAGGAGATCAGCGCGCGCACGCTGATGAAGCTGAAGCGCGACGCCGAGTCGTACCTGGGCGACACCGTCACGCAGGCCGTCATCACCGTCCCCGCCTACTTCGACGATGCCCAGCGCACGGCCACCAAGGAGGCGGGGACGATCGCCGGCCTCGAGGTGCTCCGGATCATCAACGAGCCGACCGCTGCCGCGCTCGCCTACGGCCTCGACAAGGGTGCCGAGGACGAGACCGTGCTGGTGTTCGACCTCGGCGGCGGCACGTTCGACGTATCGGTGCTCGAGATCGGTGACGGTGTGTTCGAGGTCAAGTCGACCCACGGCGACACCAACCTCGGTGGCGACGACTGGGACCAGCGCATCATCGACTGGCTGGTCCAGCAGTTCAAGAACGCCCAGGGTGTCGATCTCTCGAACGACCGGATGGCGATGCAGCGCCTCAAGGAGGCTGCCGAGAAGGCCAAGATCGAACTGAGCCAGACCCAGTCGACCCAGATCAACCTGCCGTTCATCACCGCCAACGCCGACGGTCCGCTCCACCTCGACGAGACGCTCACTCGGGCCAAGTTCCAGGAGATGACGAGCGACCTCATCGAGCGGTGCCGGATCCCGTTCGAGCAGGCGTTGAAGGACGCCGGCGTCACCAAGGGCGACCTCCACCACGTGATCCTCGTCGGTGGCTCGACCCGGATGCCTGCCGTGACCGAGCTCGTCCAATCGATGACGGGCAAGGAGCCGAACAAGACGGTCAACCCCGACGAGGTGGTCGCGGTCGGTGCTGCCGTCCAGGCCGGCGTGCTCCGCGGTGACGTGAAGGACGTCCTGCTCCTCGACGTCACCCCGCTGAGCCTCGGCATCGAGACCAAGGGCGGAGTGATGACCAAGCTGATCGAGCGCAACACCACGATCCCGACCAAGCGCACCGAGGTGTTCACCACCGCCGAGGACATGCAGCCGTCGGTCGAGATCCACGTGCTCCAGGGCGAGCGCGAGATGGCCGCCTACAACAAGACACTCGGCAAGTTCCAGCTCGTCGACCTGCCCCCCGCTCCGCGCGGTGTGCCCCAGATCGAGGTCACGTTCGACATCGACGCCAACGGCATCGTCCACGTGGCCGCCAAGGACCGGGCGACCAACAAGGAGCAGTCGATGACCATCACCGGTCAGTCGTCGCTGGCCAGGGACGAGATCGACAAGATGATGCGGGACGCCGAGGCCCACGCCGACGAGGATCGCCGGCGCAAGGAGGAAGCCGAGGCCCGCAACCAGGCCGACACGCTCGTC
>DATHUU010000013.1:0-7393 GCA_035461925.1 Ilumatobacter sp. | reverse complement strand
CACCACGTGTTGCCCGCGTCTTGTGTCAGCGCCGTCTCCAGCGTCTCCGCCCGCCAGCTCGGTCTCGTCGGCGGCCTGCTTCGGCGCGGCGGCCTTCTTCTTGGCGGTCTTCTTCGCGGCCGGCTTCTTCTCCGGCTTGTCCTGCTTGGGCTCTTCCGGCTGCTCGTCGCGCGTCAGCCCGTCGCGCTCGGCGCGGCGGCGGACCATGTCGGCGTACGCCTCCTGCAGGGACGACGAATGGCTCTTCACAGGCACGCCGAGCGTCGCGCAGAGATCGACGGTCTCGGCATTGGTCATGCCGAGCTCCTTCGCCAGTTCATGTACCCGAATGTTCTTCGCCACGCTTCGTGTCAACCTTTCGTCGTCTTCTTCAGTCTCGCAGTGCCAGGGACGATCCCCACCACGTGTTGCCCGCGTCTTGTGTCAGCGCCGTCTCCAGCGTCTCCGCCCGCCAGCTCGGTCTCGAGCTGCTCGAGTTGCGACGGCCGGATCGAGCGGCGGAACGCTCGATCGAAGCCGCCGCGACGGCGTGCGTCGGGCAGACATCCGGCTCCGCACAGCCACGCGCCCCGACCGGCGCCGTGGCGGTCGACGTGCACGACGCCGTCCGCGCCGAGGACGCAGCGGACGAGATCGCGCTGGGGACGCCGCTCGCGGCACCCGACGCACGTGCGGATCGGACCATCGTGATCACGCGGTCGTGTCATCTCCGTCGTCGTCACCTTGAGGCGCCTCGTCGCCAGTCGCGCCCGTCGCGTCCTCGTCGGTCGACGGCTCCGCGGGAGCCTCGTCGGTCGACGGCTCGGCGGGAGCTTCGTCGGTCGTCTCGGCTTCGTCGGTCGCCGTGGTGTCGGTCGTCTCGGCTTCGTCGGTCGTCTCGGACTCGTCGGACGCGGTCTTGTCGCCGCCGCCTTCGTTCTGCTCGACCCACTCGGACTGGCTCAGGACCGAGCCGTCGGCAGCGTGCCACTCCATCTCACCGGACTCGGCGTTCTGGATCCACTCACCCTCGGCGTACTCGACGTGGTCCTCGAGGTACCCGCCGGCCGGCACGCCTTCGGCGACCTGCGTCTCCGACCGGATGTCGACCCGGACGCCGGTGAGGCGCGCCGCGAGCCGGGCGTTCTGACCCTCGCGACCGATCGCCAGGCTCAACTGGTGGTCGGGCACGATGACATCGGCGGCGGTGCCGTCGTCGGAGATCGTGACCGAGTTGACCTTCGCCGGCGACAACGCCTTGGCGACGAAGTCGGGCAGATCCTCGCTGAACGGCACGATGTCGATCTTCTCGCCGCGGAGCTCGGTCACGACCATCCGGACGCGGGCACCACGGGCGCCGACGCACGCGCCGACCGGGTCGACGTTGTGATCGTTCGACCAGACGGCGATCTTCGTGCGGTGACCTGGCTCACGGGCGCACGCCTTGATCTCGACGATGCCGTCGGCGATCTCGGGCACCTCGAGCTCGAAGAGCCGCTTGATCAGCCCCGGGTGGGTGCGGGACACGACGATCTGCGGACCCTTCGCGGTCTTGCGGACCTCGACGATGTAGGCCTTGGAACGATCGCCCGGGTTCGGCCGCTCGTACGGCACCTGCTCGGCCTGCGGGAGCAGCGCCTCGACCCGGCCGAGGTCGAGCAGGGTGTAGCGGGTGTCGGTCTGCTGGATGATGCCGGTGACGATGTCGCCCTCGCGGTTCGCGTACTCCTCGAACTTGCGGTCGCGCTCGACCTCGCGAATTCGTTGGCTCATCACCTGGCGGAAGGTCTGGGCGGCGATGCGGCCGAGCTCCTCCTTCTTCGGTGTGTCGTCGCGCTCGTTGATCCAGTTGCCGTCCTCGTCGAGGTCGTAGGCGGTGAAGGTGAACTCCATCGTGCTGGGGTTGACCTCGACGACGACCTCGTCGGCCGCACCCGGACGGCGCTTGTAGGCGCTGGCGAGCGCGTCGACGAGCACGTGGAGGAGGTCGTCCTCCGACATGCCCTTCTCCTGCGCGAGGAGGCGAATGGCTTCGCTCATGTCGAGATTGCTCACGATGGCTCCTTCTTCTGCTTCGGCTTCGACGGCTTCGACGGATGCTTCGTCGTCTGCTTCTCGGGGCGCTGCTTGGGCGCGCCCTTGCCACCCGGCTTGGGTTGCGGGCCCCACTCGAAGATCGTTCGAGCACGATCGATCGACGCGAGGTCGACCACCCGGTCGACGATCTCACTGCCCGCCACCACCCGGATGGTGGCGGTGGTGTCGTCGGCGGCGACGAGGACGCCCTCGAATCGACGCTGCTCAGCGGTGACGTCGGCGAGGCGCACCGAGACCGGCTTGCCGAGCTCGCGCTGGAAGTGAGCGGGCGTGCGAAGTGCCCGCTCGACACCCGGGCTCGTGACCTCGAGGGTGTACCGGCCGGGGATCGGGTCCTGGTGGTCGAGCTCGCGCGAGATGAGCCGGGTCGCGAGGGCGAGTTGGTCGAGATCGACGCTGGCCTCCGAACCCGGCGGCGTGTCGAGCGTGACCCGCATCGTGCCACCGCGCTGCTCGATGTCGTAGAGGTCGAGCTGGAGGTCGGAGGCGATCGGTTCGACGAGCGCTCGCACGCGCCGGATCACCGGGGTGTCGGTCGTGTTGCCTGCCATCGAATTCGCCTCCTTTCACACAACAAGGCGTGGGACGGGCCCACGCCTTGATCGATCACTCAACCAATTAGCGAGGCCGAGTATAGCCCGGATCGAGCCGGGTCGGCCCGGGGACCGACCAGCGGATCCGGCCGTTCCCTCGGGTCTCGGGCGGTGTAGCGTCGTCGCATGGCCGACCACGCCGAGACGGAGCGCGTCAGCGAGACCCGTCGGGACGCCGACGTGCTCCCGTTCCCGTCACTCGGCAGGCGCGATCGGCCCGCCACCGCTCCCAGGACCGGCTCGGAACCTCGGTTGCGCACGGTGATCGGGGAGGTGTTGCGCGACGAGCGCCACGAGCAGGAGCGCACGCTGGCCGACGTCGCCGACGCCGCCGCAGTGTCGCTCCCCTATCTGTCCGAGGTCGAACGGGGCACCAAGGAGGTGTCGTCCGATCTGCTCGCCGCGATCTGCGACGCGCTCCACCTCGAACTGGTCGACGTGCTCGAACGCTCGGCGCACCGCCTGCGGCCCCGGGCCGGCGCCGGCTCGGGCGTGCTCGCCCTCGCCGCCTGATCGCGCTCGACGAGCCGCCGAGGTGGTCAGGGGTGGGCGATCCGGCCGGGATCGGCGGAGGAGGCCGGCGAGGGGACGAGGTCGGCGACGCCGTAGCCGACGGCGGCCTGGCCGGCGAGCACGAGGGCGCGATCGGTGTCGGCACGGATCTCGGACACCGGTCGTCCGGTGTGGCGGGCCAGCAGGCCATCGGCTTCGACGCGGACCCGTTCGAGCTCGGCGGCCTCCAGCGCCAGGTCGCTCATCGACCCGCGGCTCACGTCGGTGTGGGGCTGGTGGAGCAGCACTCTCGCGTGTTGCAGGACCGCCCGCTTGCCGGGTGCGCCGGCAGCGAGGAGGATGGCCGACGACGAAGCGGCCTGACCGACGCACAGCGTCGCGACGTCCGGCGAGACGTACTGCATCGTGTCGTGGATCGCCATCATCGCCGTGAACGACCCGCCGGGTGAGTTGATGTAGAGCTGGATGTCGCGTACCGGCTCGACCGCTGCCAGGTGGAGCAGCTGGGCGACGACGACGTTGGCGACGCCGTCGTCGATCGGCGTGCCGAGGAACACGATCCGATCGGCGAGCAGCCGGCTGTAGACGTCCGCGACCCGCTCGCCGCGGGCGGTCGTCTCGATCACGGTGGGGACCGTGTAGCTGCTCACGCTGCGTTCCCCCGCCCGCTCGCCATGCCCACACGCCGGACCACCCGCCGCGGGAGCACCTGATCGAGCGTGGCGACGACGTGGTCGACGAACCCGTACTCCCGGGCCTGGTCGGCGTCGAACCACCGATCCCGGCCGACGTCGTCGGCCACGTGCTCGATCGGTCTTCCGGTGTGCCGGGCGATGATCGACCGCAGCCGTGCGAGCGTCGCCACGAGGTTCTGCGCCTGGATCGCGACGTCGGCTGCCGAACCGCCGATGCCCGCCGAACCTTCGTGCATCAGGACTTGGGCGTTCGGGAGCGCGAACCGCTTGCCCGCTGCTCCGGCGCACAGCAGGACCTGCCCCATGCTCGCCGCGAGCCCCGTCGCCACCGTCACGACGTCGTTGGGGATCAGTTGCATCACGTCGTACACCGCCAGTCCGGCGAGCACCGACCCACCGGGCGAGTTGACGAAGAGGCAGATGTCGGACTCCGGGTCGTCGGCCGACAGGGCCAGGAGCTCGGCGATCACGCGATCGGCCGAATCGTCGGACACCTCGTCGGAGAGCATGATGATGCGGGCATCGAGCAGGCGGTCGGCGACGGAGCGGGTCGGGGTCATCCCCGCAGGCTGTCGCGCCGACGGCGGGTTTCGGTCTCGTTCTGCCCGAGGCAGAACGAGACCGCGCCCCGTCCTCTCGGAGTCGGAGCGGTCGTGCCGACTCGACGGCCCGACGCCTGGCTTCCGCAGGTCCGGCATGGTTCGCTGGGGACATGGGCGATCGCACCACCGCTGACCCGATCGCCCGCGATGCAGCACTCGCCGACGAGGCGGTCGCACTCGCCGGCCGACTCCTGGTCGCCGGCGAGGCGCAGCTCACGCGACGAGAGCGGCGGCAGCGCGAGCGGCTCGGCCGTCTCATCGCCGACCCCGGCGGGCGGGAGCTGCTGTTCGAGCTGACCGACCAGGTGTTGCGCATCGACGATCCGGCACGTGCCGCCCGGCGCTTTGCGGGCATCGTCGGCCGTCACCCGTCCGAGGCGCTGGGCCCGATCGATCGAGTGCTGCTCCGCGCCGGTGCGATCACCGCACCTCTCCTCCCCCGCGTCGTGATGCCACTCGTCGAGCGCCGGATCGTCGCCGAGACCCGAGGGGTCGTGCTCCCCGCGGACGACCCGGCGTTCGCGCGCCACCTGGCGAAGCGGGCTCGACAGGGCGTCCGGCTGAACGTCAACCCACTCGGTGAAGCGGTCCTGTCGGATGCCGAAGCGGACGCACGGCTCGGCGCGATCCTGGCGCGGATCGGCCGGCCAGACGTCGACTACGTCTCGCTGAAGATCTCCGCCGTCGTCGCCGACCTGGACCCGTTGGCGTTCGATCACTCCGTCGATCGGATCGCTGATCGCCTCCGGATCGTCTACCGGGCGGCTCGCCGAGCCCGGCCGATGACGTTCGTGAGCCTCGACATGGAGGAGTACAGCGATCTGCACCTCTCGCTGACGTCGTTCATGCGGGTGCTCGACGAGCCCGAGTTCGAGCCGATCGACGCCGGGATCGTGCTCCAGGCGTATCTCCCCGACGCCCACGACGCGCTCGAACGGCTGGGGACCTGGGCGGCACGACGACGCGCCCGGGGTGGAGGGCGCATCAAGGTCCGGATCGTCAAGGGCGCCAACCTCGCGATGGAACAGGTCGAGGCGGAGCTGAACGGCTGGGAACAGGCGCCGTATGCGACCAAGGCCGAGGTCGACGCCAGCTTCAAGGCGATGCTCGACTCGACGCTGCGCCCGGAGTGGGCCGACGCACTTCGGGTAGGTGTGGCGAGCCACAACCTGTTCGACGTCGCATGGGCGCTCGTCAGGGCTCGCGCCGAGGGCGCCCTCGACCGGGTCGAGCTGGAGATGCTCGAGGGGATGGCCCCGGCGCAGGCGCGGGCGGTGCTGGCGGAAGCAGGCGACCTGTTGCTCTATGCACCGGTCGTCGCCAGCGCGGACATCGACGCGAGCATCGCGTACTTGTCGCGACGACTCGACGAGAACACCCAGCCGGAGAACTTCCTGCGGGTGCTGTTCGATCTCCAGCTCGATTCGCCGACGTGGCAGGACCAGGAGGATCGCTTCCGCGCTGCGGTCGCGGCGCGGCACGAGGTTGGGCGCGCTCGACGTCGCCGGCCGCTGCCGGGCGCCGACGCGGGCGCGTTCCGGAACGAGCCCGACTCCGACCTCACCGACGCCGTCGTGCGCGAGATGATCGTGTCCGCTCCGCTGCCGACGCCGAGGGTCGAGCCGATCATCGACCCGGCGGCCATCGACGCCGTCGTCGAGCGGGCCCACGCTGCGTTCGGCGCATGGACCTCTCGCTCGTCGAGCGAGCGGCGGCGCGCACTACGCGCCGCCGCCGAGGCGATGCGCACACACCGGTTCGAGACCTTGCGGGTGATGGCCGACGAGACCGGCAAGACGGTACGCGTGGGCGACCCCGAGGTCAGCGAGGCGATCGACTTCGCCGAGTACTACGCCGGCCCCGGGATCGAGCTGCTCGACCACCTGCGCGACGACGGGCTCACGGTGACCGGACGCGGGGTCGCCACCGTGGTCGGGCCGTGGAACTTCCCGTACGCGATCCCTGCCGGCGGCGTGTTCGCGGCGCTCGCCGCCGGCAACGCAGTGGTCCTCAAGCCGGCACCCGAGTCGGTGCGGGTGGCCGCCACATTCGTCGAGCAGCTGCACGGCGCCGGCCTACCGCGCGATCTCGTCCAGCTCGTCGTGTGCGAGGACGGCCCGATCGGTCGGCACCTCGTCACCCACCCCGGAGTGGACTCGGTGGTGTTGACCGGCTCGTGGGCGACGGCCGAGCTGTTCCGATCGTGGGATCCGAACCTCCGAGTGTTCGCGGAGACGAGCGGCAAGAACTCGCTGGTGATCACGGCGACCGCCGATCTCGATCTGGCGCTCGCCGATCTCGTGAGGTCTGCGTTCGGCCACGCGGGCCAGAAGTGCTCGGCGGCCAGCCTCGCGATCGTCGAGGCGCCGGTGCACGACGACCCGGCGTTCTTCGCCCGGTTGAGACACCTCGTCGAGAGCCGGCGGGTCGGCTGGCCGTCGGATCCCGCGGCGATGATCGGCCCGATCATCGCCCCGCCGTCTGGGCCGTTGGCGCGAGCGCTCACCACGCTGGAACCCGGCGAGTCCTGGCTGGTCGAGCCGGCGCAGCTGGACGACACCGCGCGCCTCTGGTCGCCTGGGGTCCGGGTCGGTGTGCAGCCGGGCAGCTGGTTCCACCGCACGGAGTGCTTCGGCCCGGTGCTCGGCGTGATCCGCGCCGACGACCTGGAGCACGCGATCGCGATCCAGAACGACTCCGAGTTCGGGCTGACCGGCGGGATCCACTCGCTCGATCCCGACGAGATCGCACGGTGGGTCGAAGGGGTCGAGGTGGGCAACGCCTACGTGAACAAGGGCACGACCGGCGCCGTCGTCCGGCGGCAGCCGTTCGGCGGCTGGAAGCGGTCGTCGGTCGGTCCGGGCACGAAGGCGGGCGGGCCGAGCTACGTGTTGCAGTTCGCCGACATCGCCGA
>DATHUU010000012.1:0-3680 GCA_035461925.1 Ilumatobacter sp. | reverse complement strand
GAGGCCCGCATCGTGTCGCCGCGCTTCCTCGACGCCAAGGGTGACGGCGACCACCAGATCGTCGGCTTCTTCGCCAAGCGGGCCCGCGGCGCGATGGCGAGCTGGATCATCCGCGAGAGGATCACGTCGCCGAAGCGACTGGCCGAGTTCGACGCCGACGGCTACCGCTACGACGAGTCACGGTCGACCCCCGACGAGCCCACCTTCACCCGGCGGCACGCCGCCTGACCAAACGACCCATCGTCCAGTTCGCGTCTGAGTTCGGGCATCGGGACCCGAGCGCGACACGGAGGGTCCGGCGGTGAACACGCCGGCCGTCAGGAGGCGAGCACCATCGTCCAGTAGGGGCGCCCGGACGCATCGATCGCGACCCCGACCCCGATCGTGGTGAACGACGAGCTCAGGATGTTGGCGCGGTGACCCGCCGAGCCCATCCATGCCGTGACGACCTCCTGGGCGGTGCGTTGCCCGACGGCCACGTTCTCGCCCCACGCCCCCCATGTGAAGCCGGCGCGGGTGAGCCGGACGCCGCCGTCCGATCCGTCGGAGCCGGTGTGGCTCATCCGACCCATCGCGACTTGGTCCTGCGAGTGGGTCACGGCCGCCTGCGTCACGGCCGGATGCACCGCCAGCACCGCCCGACCGGCGGCGGCACGCTCGAGGTTGGTGAGCCGGACGACCTCGGCCGCCATCACCTCGGTCGGGCTCGTCAAAGAAGGTGCGGTCGTGGCGACGCTCACCACCGCGAGAGCCCGCCGGGCCTCCGACGTCGCCCGCGCGACCATCGGCTCGTCGGGATCGAGCACCGCGCCGAGCACCGGGACGGACGGAGCGACGAGGGCGGCGCCGATCAATGTGATCGCGATCGATCGGCGCAGACTTCGATGCTTCTCGAACGTGAGCGTCGACATGACGGACCTTTCTGTCCGCCCCGGACATCCCGCAGGCCACGTTCTAGCCCGTGTCGGCGCCTCGGCGGAAGTCGCCACTGTCAGGATTTCGTCAGCGATCCCAAGTCCCCGCGAAGTCGATGTGCACCGGGACGTCGAGGCAGATCAGCCGGGCTCCAGCATGAAGGCATCGAAGAACGAGAAGAGCTCCTCGAAGGCGTCGAGCGGGAGCACGTGGGCGACGTGCTGGTCGGGACGGACCAGCACGAGCGCCCCGTCGGCGCGGTCGACGCCTCGGAGCTCGAAGATGTCAGGGCCGTGCACCAGATCGGGACAGAACACCTTCTCGTGGTCGACCAGACCGAACCGGCCTTTCGTCGGGCGCAGCAACGTGGGCACGTCGCGAATCGTGAGCGACCGGTGCGACTGCTGGAGCACGGCGCGCACGTCGAACACGACGTCGCCGTCGGCACCGGTCGGTGTGAACCGCACCACCGGTGACCTGGGATCGTCCGAGAGGAGCCGGCACAGCGCGGCGAGCCGCGACTCGGGGTCGTCGGGTGCCGGGGCGTCGGCGAAGGCGAACAGCCGCCATCGACCATCGGCCGTGATGACGTGGCCGAGCTGCATCGGCCGGGCGTCCGCGAGACGGACCACCGGAGCGGAGTGGAAGCGTGTGCCGATCAGGAACCCGGCGGCGAGATGCTGGTGCGCGTCGCCGCCGGTGAGCGTCGAGGGCCGGTACTGCGTGGCGACACCGGCGGTGAACCGACCGTGTTGCTGGAAGTACTGCTGGAACACGATCGGGTCGACGCCCTCGGCATCGTCCGCGGACATCTTCGGGCGGGCGCCCATCATCGCGGAGAGCTCCCGGTCGAAGTCGATCAGCTGCTTCGCGACCGCTCGCCGTTCCTCGGAGTAGGAGTGGAGGATCTCCGGCCGACACTGCCTGCGAAGCACCGAGGCGAGCTTCCAGCCGAGGTTGAAGCCGTCGCGCATCGACACGTTCATCCCCTGCCCGGCTTTCGGGCTGTGGGTGTGGCAGGCATCGCCGGCGATGAACACGCGGGGCAGCCGCTGCGGGACGTCGTCGACGAGCACGTCGTCGAACCTGTCGCAGAGCCGTTGCCCGATCTCGTACACCGACCACCACGCGACCTCCTCCACCTGCACCGTGTACGGCGCGAACACGCGATTCGCAGCCGCGATCAGCTGCTCGACGGTGATGTCGCGGCTGTGCACACGCTCGTCGTCGCGAAGCTTGCCGAGCTCGACGTAGATGCGGACGAGGTAGCCGCCCTCCCGTGGGATGACGATGATGTTGCCCTCACTCGAGTGGATGATGCACTTGAAGCGGATGTCGGGGAAGTCGGTGACGGCGAGCACGTCCATCACCCCCCACGCGTGGTTGGCGGCGTCGCCGACGAGCTCGCGCCCGATCGAGCGCCTCACCTGGCTGCGGGCACCGTCGCAGCCGACCACGTATCGTGCGCGCACGGTCTCGGTCGTGCCGTCGGAGCGCTCGAACGTCGCGGCGACGTGGTGGTCGGTCGTGCGCCCGAGATCGACGTCGAGCAGACGCCGGCCGTAGTGGGGGACGAGCCCGCTCGGCGAGTGGCGCATGAGCTCGAGGTAGAAGTCGTGGACCCGGGCCTGGTTGAGGATGACGTGGGGCATCTCCGACAGCCCGTCCTCGACGTCCTGGATGCGGTCGCTGCGACGAATGTGGTGCGGGGCATCCGGATCGGGCTTCCAGAAGACGGTCTCGTTGACCCAGTACGCCTCCTTCAGCACCCGATCGGCGAAGCCGAAGGCCTGGAACATCTCCATCGTCCGACACGCGATGCCGTCGGCCTGGCCGAGCTGGAGCGGCCCGGGCTTGGCCTCCGCCAGGCAGAGCGAGAGGTCGGGGAAGGCGGCGAGCTGGGAAGCGAGCGTGAGCCCGGTCGGACCCGAACCCACGATCAGCACGTCGACGTGGTCGGGGAGCGGTCGATCCGGCGCCGTCGGCGGCAGGGCCGCAGTCGCGTCGGCGATCGATGGGTCGCCGGGCCGGAACCCGTCGAGATGGAACTGCATCGACACTCCCCTCGTCGGCGCGGATGTCACCACGAGGGTTGCACGGACGACGTGGCACGGTCGAGTCCGACCGGGTGGCGGGTGAGCCGCGACGTCGTCATCACCATCCGAAGCCCGATCAGGACTGGATCGTGCTGTCGCCGGGTACCGCACCCCTCGATGGTTCGCCACGACGGCGAACGACGAGTGCGAGGAGGTCACCATGCCGAAGAGCAAGGGTCCGGGCCCGTCCGTCAAGGACCCGGAGCAGTACGAAGCGCTGCGCGACGAGGGCATGAGCAAGGAGAAGGCGGCACGCATCGCGAACGCGTCGGCGAACGAGGGTCGCAGCACGATCGGTCGTCGGGGCGGGGAGGCGGAGAACTACGAGGACCGGACCAAGGAGGAGCTCCTCGACCGGGCTCGCGAGCTCGGCATCGACGGCCGCTCGAAGATGAACAAGGGCGAGCTGATCGACGCCCTGCGCAACCACTGACGATGCGACGACGGCCGTGGCCCCAGGTGCCCGGGGCCACGGCCGTGCCGTTCAGTCAGTCGTCGAGATCAGTCGACCAGGTCACAGGTAGCCGACGGCGTCGAGGATGACGTTCGCCGTCGCATCCACGTACACACACACCGTGCCCGTCGGCGACAGCTCGATCATCACCTCGTTCGCGATGTTGCGACCGACCTGATAGTTCACGCTCGACGTCGGCGGCCGCACACCACACT
>DATHUU010000011.1:0-8803 GCA_035461925.1 Ilumatobacter sp. | reverse complement strand
CGCATCTTGGGCAGCGACAGGCTGGAGTCGTCGAAGCAGATCGTCAGCCTCATGTCGGGCTGCAACAGGGCCGGCAGCGGCTCCATGTCGAGCGGGTTCAAGAGCGCGTCTCGGATGTGCCCGTCGACGTCGTCGAGGCCGGGGAGCGGCTCGGGCGGGTAGATGATGCGCGTCCGGTCGGCGGGCACCTTCTCGAGCGAGAAGTTCTCCCCGCGCCAGAACAGCGTGGGCGGTGTCGACCGGTCGACGTCGAGTACGAATCCAGGACGGGGCATGGACGGCCTCAGCGTTCCCCGGCCACGCAGGCCGTTGTCGGATGGGTTGCAGTCATGTTCAGCGTTCTCTCATGTCGAAGGCGATCTTGATGGCGCCACGGCGGCCGGCAGCGGCGGCGTGGGCGATGGCGTCGACGTGGTCGTCGAGTCGATACGTGGCCGAGAGCAGACGTTCGGCCTCGTAGTGGTTGGCGGTGTCGATCGCCAGGTCGAAGGTGCGGGCGCTCGTGTCGTCGGGCATCCGTTCGGTGCCGTAGGTGTACGCGCCCTTGAGCTCGGTTTCGCGGTGCCAGAGCCCGGTGAGGTCGAGCTTGACCTCGGCCGGCATCCCGAGCAGCACCACCCGGCCGCGAGGGCGGGTGACGCGGAGGCAGTCGGCGATCGAGTCGCCGGTGCCGACCGCGTCGATCGTGGCGTGGGCGCCCGAGCTGAGCGTGTCACCGATCATGTGGCAGCCGGCGTCGCGCCGGACGGCCTTGGCCAGATCGGAGCCGCGCACGACGACGTCGGCGCCGATCGCCTTCGCGAGCGCCATCTGGTGTGGGTATCGGGCGCCGACGACGATGCGGACGCCGGGTACGTATCGACGGAGGCCGGCGATCGCGGCGAGGCCCATCGTGCCGGCGCCGAGCACGGCGACGATCGGGTCGGTGACGCCGCTGACCGTCGGCCACGCGAGGAGGGCGGCGTGTATGCCGCCGGCGATCGGCTCGACGAGCACGGCACGCGCGTCGGGTACGTCGTCGGCGATGCGGTGGAGCTGTGACTCGTGGGCCCAGAACCACGGTGCCCAACCGCCTCCGGTCGAGCAGCAGAACCCGGTCTGGATGCCGGGCTCGAGATGGCCGGTGACGAGGTGGGCGTAGTCGTCGCCGTCGCCCGGGGCCGCACCCTCGAACGGTGGTCGGAAGCCGCGGGCCGCGTGGCCGAGGACCGGTTCGATGATCACGCGTGCGCCGTCGTCGAGCTCGCCGACGACCTCGTGGCCGGGCACGAACGGGAAGCTCACGTAGTCCTCGAAGTAGAGCGACGCATGTCCCTCGACGAGCGACAGGTCCGATCCGCAGATGCCGGCGAGCCGGGTGTGCACCCGGTGCCACCCGTCGCCGGGGCACACCGGATCGTCGATCGACCGATATTCCAGCGGCCCGACCCTCGCCGCCGTCGCCGGCGCAACCGCCGACGCGAGGCGCGCCATCCCGAACTTCGACGCCGAACGACGGATCTGCAACGCCCTCACGCGCCGACCTCTCTCGATCTGGTCGGGTTCTTGCAGCACCGGTCCGGCGGAGCCCCGGCGACGCGGGAGGTGGAGCTCACGAGAAGACCCTTCGGCGTTCGCGGTCGGGGAGCAGGTCCCCGATCGGGAGGAGCGGCTTCGGGGCACCCTTCGCCTTCGACCAGTGCTCGACGAGCCAGCCCCGCTTGCGCGCGATGGCGGCGAGCCGCGTCTCGGGATTGACGGCGACCGGGAAGCCGACCGCCTCGAAGAAGGGAAGGTCGGACGACGAGTCGGCGTAGGCGACGCACTCGTCGAGACGGAAGCCCTCGGCGTCGCAGTAGTCGGCGAGCAGTTGGGCGCGGGTCTCGCCGGTGGGCGGAACGGTCCTCATCTCGCCGGAATAGGTGCCGTCGGCTCGCACGGTCATCTCGGCGGCGATGATCTCGTCGAACAGTGGCCGCAACCCGGCCACGGCGAAGTCGAGCGCACCCGTGATCAGCACGGTGCGGTGGCCGGCGGCGCGGTGCTCGCGCACCCGTCGCAACCCCTCGGGGAAGCTCTTCGTCATGATCAGCTGGTGCATCAGCGCCTGGGCGTCGAGCTCGATCTGCTCGACCGGGGCGTCCTCGTACCGGCGGTAGAAGTGCCGCAGGAAGTCGGTGCGGTCGCGGCGATCCATCTTGAGCAGTCCGGGTGCCTCGCTCAACGTGCGCAGCACATACCGCATCCGCTCCGGGCCGTTGAGCCGGCGTGTCGCCAGGAAGGAGTAGCTCTCGACGACGTTCGACGCGATCAGCGTGTTCTCGAGGTCGAACGCCGCGACGTGGCGCTTCGGATCGAGCACCTGTTTGCGGAGACGGACCATCCGGTCGGTCGATCGTGACGCGCCGGGCGTCGTCTTGACGCGGGCGTGCTTCACGATGGCGGGCAGGTGGACCTGCGTCGCGTAGTGGTGCCAGTCGACGACGCGTGGGTCGAGGTTGAACGCGGCTTGGTCGGCGGGCTCGAGCTGCTGCTGCAGGGCGAGCAGGTTGTCGACCTGGTAGATCGCTTCGCACTCGGTGTAGAGGCCGTACAGCTCGACGTACTGCATCGCGGCGTCGATCTCGGAGCGCTTGCTCTCGATCGAGGCGGCCAGCTCGGCCTGCTTGCCGCGCAGGGGGAGGCTCTGGAGCGTCTTCTCGCTCCAGGTGAGCACTTTCTGGGCGCGCCGGAGCTCCCCTTCCACCTTGCCCCGACCCGGGAAGCGCCACTCGGGCAGGAGGATCGGCTGACCCTTCGAGTCGTAGATCGGGTGCTCGCCGAACCACGTGCTCACGTACTCGATCAGGTTGCGGTAGGTGAGCGGGTTGACGCCGCCGGACGCGACCTGCGTGATCGGCGGCACTCCGTCGGGACCGGCTGCCGCGACGGCGATGATCGCGTTCACCACGATGTCGACGGGGATGACGTCGATCGTGCCCTCGGGGACGCCCGGGAACTGGCTGAGCAGACCCTTGGCGTACGAGAGGATGACCGGCTCGGCCATCCGGAACCCGCGGATCCAACCGGGCCGGGGTTCGGCCCACGCCGACTCGATGATCGAGGGTCGCACGATCGACACGGGCACGTCACCCTTGGAGTCGGTGAGCGCCTGCTCCCCGAGCGCCTTCGTGAAGGCGTAGGCATCGGGCCACCCGACGCTGGCGGCGCGGGCTCGTCCGGCGTCGATCAGCTGATCCTTGACCCACCGCTCGCGGATCTGCTCGGTCTTCGACGCCAGCGCGGGAGCACCGGCGGCCCCGAGCTCGGTGCGGGCCTCGGTCCGGAACTGGGCGAGTCGCGCCGGCCGGCGGCTGAGCGCCTCGGTGTCGCCCTTCAGGCGGCGGGCGGCGGCGACCTCGGCCCTCCACGACAGGCCGATGTCGAACGGTCCCTCGCTGACGAGCTCCTCGGGCGCGTTGCCGCGACGGTTGCCCGCCACGTAGCAGGTGCTCACCGCGACGAAGTGGGGGGCGATGCCGAGTGCGTGGCACAGCTCGGCGATGCGCACCGGGCCGAGCAGGTTGATCTCCACCGCCCGGTCGAGCGGCGAGTCGAACGACACCGTCGCTGCGGAGTGGATGACCGTGTCGGCGGTCGCGAAGATCGCCTGGTCGGCGTCGGTGAGCCCGAGCCGGTCGCTCGACACGTCGCCGGCGATCGTGGTGATGCGGCGCGCCGTCATCTCGTCGAAGGTCTCGGTCGCGCCGGGTGCTGCACACTGCTCGCGCAGGCGGTCGAAGGCGTCGTTCTTGAGCAGTTCCTTCTGGACGCGGGTGGCGGCCGCGGTGCGCTGTCCGTCGCGGACGAGCAGGATCAGCTCGCAGTCGGGGACGCTGCGGAGGAGCCGCTCCACCAGGGCGGTGCCGACGAAGCCGGTCGAGCCGGTGATGGCGATGCGCTTGCCGGCGAGCGAGTCCGCGATCATGATGATCCTGTCTACCAGATGGTAGACAGGATCATCAACGAGGTCTTCCCATGCCCGACACGCCGACCCGCCCGCGCACACGTCAACGCATCCTGGACGCCGCCCTCGACCTGTTCGGCACGCGCGGCGTCGACGCGGTGTCGCTCGACGAGATCGCCAGGGACGTCGGGGTCCGCAAGCAGACGGTGCTGTACTGGTTCGACTCCAAGGACACCCTCGTCGATGCGGTGCTCGAGCAGGTCGCGAGCGAGCTGCTCGTCGTGATCGACGCGGCGATCCGCTCGGCGGAGGACGATCCGCTCGATCGGGTCGACGCCGTGGTCCGCGCCGTGTTCAGGCCGGCCGTCCGCCGCCCCGCCCTCCTCGGACTCGTGCGCGAGGTGAGTCGACTCCCGGCGGCGCAGGCCGATCGGCTTCGGTCGATGGTGCAGCCGGTGGTCGACCGCTGTGTCGACTACTTGGCACTCGAGATGGAGAAGGGACGGCTGCGAAGGGCCGACCCCGGGTTGGTCGCGGCGCTCGCGTACGCCACCGTCACGGGCATCGCCACCGAGCCCGAGTCGCTGCGCGCGGTCCGCTGGGAAGCGTCCGCGGTCGGCCTGCGACATCTCCGCGACGAGCTGAGGGCCTTCCTCCGGGCCGCCCTGGCCCCCGAGCGTTCGTGAGAGGACAGACCTCTCACGAACGAGTCAGTGCTTGGTGTTGCGACGTCGGCGGGCATGGCGCTCGATCGCCAGCTCGACGAGTCGATCGATGATCTCGGGGTAGGTCCAGCCGCTCGCCATCAGCATCTTCGGGAACATCGAGATCGGGGTGAACCCCGGCATCGTGTTGACCTCGTTGCAGAGGAAGCCACGGGCCTCGCCCTGCTCCTCGAGGAAGAAGTCGCAACGGGCCAACCCGTCGCACCGGAGCGCCCGGTAGACCGCGAGCGCCCGTGCGCGGACGTCCGCGACCTCGTCGGGAGACAGTGGAGCGGGGATGACCCCGACGCTCGCGTCGTTCACGTACTTGTCGTCGTAGCTGTAGAACTCGTCCCCCGGCAGGATCTCGCCCGGTACCGACACGAACGGATCTTCGTTGCCGATGACGGCGATCTCGATCTCGCGGCCGACGATCGCCTCCTCGACGACGATCCACTCGTCGTAGGTGAGCGCGTACTCGATCGCGTCACGGAGCTGCTCGACGGTCTTCGCCTTCGACACACCGACCGACGAGCCCATGTTGGCCGGCTTCACGAAGCACGGGAGTCCGAGCTCGGCTGCCAGCTCGCCCGGCATGCCGGGCGTCAGCTCATGCTCGGCGAACGCCCGGTGACGGGCCTGCGGGATGCCCGCGGCGCCGAGGATCTGCTTCGCCATCGCCTTGTCCATGGCGACCGCGGAGCCGAGCACGCCCGAGCCGACGTAGGCCACGTTGGCGAGCTCGAGCAGTCCCTGCACGGTGCCGTCCTCACCCATCGGTCCGTGGAGGAGCGGGAGCACGACCGTCCGCTCCGGAGCGTCGACCGCCTCACCGAGGATCGCCGACGGTGACAGGCGGTCGCCCCGCGGGTCGAGCCGGGACGGCAGGGCCGCGGGGCCGCGAGCGAGTGCGTGGACGGCCTCGTCGGCGAGCGCCCACTCTCCGTCGGTCGAGATGCCGATCGGTGTGATCCGATACTTGTCGGGATCGGCGGCGGCGAGCACGTGGGCTGCGGTCGTACAGCTCACGTCGTGCTCGGCGGACTGGCCGCCGAACAGGACCACCAGGTGGATGCGGTCGTTGCTCACGGACGCGACGGTACCGTTCCGACGCATGAGGTTGCTGGCATCCCAGGTGGCCGAGGCGACCGGTGGCACGCTCGTCGGGCCCGACGTCGAGGTCGACGGTGTCTCGTTCGACACCCGCAGCCTCCGGCCCGGACAGCTGTTCGTGCCGATCGTCGCGGAGCGGGACGGGCACGACTTCATCCCGGACGCGACCATTGCGGGGGCGCCGGCGTACCTGACGAGCGAGCCGGTCGCCGCCGATCGTCCCGGCACCGCGGTCCTGGTCGCGGACACGGCCGCCGCCCTGCTGGCGCTGGGGGCGTGGGGCCGGCGGCGGCTCGACGTCCCGGTGGTCGCGGTGACCGGCAGCGTGGGGAAGACCACCACGAAGGACTTCATCGCCGCGTCGCTCGGGGCGACCCGCCGTGTGACCGCGAACGAGCGCAGCTTCAACAACGACCAAGGGCTCCCGGTGACGATCCTCGGTGCTCCCGACGACGTCGAGGCGCTGGTGGTCGAGATGGGCATGCGCGGGTTCGGCGAGATCACCAGACTGTGCGATGTCGCGGCACCGACGATCGGTGTCGTGACGGTGGTGGCCGGCGCCCACACCGAGCGGGTGGGCGGCATCGACGGAGTGGCGGTGGCCAAGCGCGAGCTCGTCGAGGCGCTCCCGGCGAGCGGCACGGCGATCCTCAACGCGGACGACGAGCGTGTGGCCGCGATGGCGGGCCACACCAGCGCGTCCGTCGTCACGTTCGGGCGGGCGGGTGACGTGCGCTGGTCCGACGTCGAGCTCGATCGACTGGCGCGCGCCCGGTTCCGGATCGACACGCCGTGGGGGACGGCGCGGGTGGAGCTCGCAGCGAGCGGGGAGCACATGGTCGCGAACGCTGCCGCAGCACTGGCGGTCGCCGGTGTGGTGGAAGGACGGATCGCCGCCGCGGCGGAGGCGCTCGCCACGGCCACGGTGTCGGGCATGCGGATGGAGATCGTCACCACGCCCGCCGGCGTCGTCGTCGTGAACGACGCCTACAACGCCAACCCGGACTCGATGCGGGCGGCTCTCCGGGCCGTCGCCCGGATGGATGCGACTCGCCGGTTCGCGGTGCTCGGACCGATGGGCGAGCTCGAAGATCCGGCCACCGACCATCGCCGCGTCATGGACGATGCCGTCGGGCTCGGCATCGAGGTCGTCGCGGTCGGTACCGACCTCTACGGTGTCCGCCCGGTCGACGACGCGGTGGAGGCGCTCGGATCGCTCGGTGAGGGCGATGTCGTGCTCGTCAAGGCGAGCCGGGCTGCGGGACTCGAGCGGGTCGCCGCGGCGCTGCTCGACGGGCTGTCCTGACGGAGCCGGAACGGAGTCAGAACAGCCGGTTGGCGTTCACCGGAACGAACGGCTCGCCGCCGTCGTCGACCGGGAGGAAGTCGTCCTCGTCGAGTTGGGCGAGGTTCGCCCAGGTCGCCAACGCGAGCGCGAACACGGCGCCGACGCCGAGCACCCAACGTGCCCCCACCTCGTCCATGATCGGACCGGCGATCAGGTTGCCCACGGGGACGGTGCCCCCGAACGCCATGAACCAGAGCGGCATCGCCGATCCTCGTTCGTGGTCGGCGAGGTTGCGCTGCATCACCGACGCGAGGGCGGTCGCGGTCATGAAGTAGACGAACCCCAGGGCACCCGCCACCGGGAGCGCGAGCCTCCAGTCGCGGAGGAAGGTGAACGCGCCGAGGCAGATCGCGAAGAGGAGCAGACCGAACGGGATGAGGCGGCGGGTGTCGCGGTGCGCGAGCCACGTGCCGACCGCGAGCGCCCCGAGGAACGCGCCGAGTCCCCACACGATGTAGAGCAGCTTGTACTCGCCACGCTGGGGGTCGAGGCCGAAGTTGAGCCGCGCGACGGACGGGAACAGGCCGATGTACGGCAGGCAGACCAGCGAGAACAGGAACATCGTGGAGAGCGTCCGCGACAGGACGCGTCGCCCGCGGACGATCTCGAGGCCGGTCGTCAACTTGCGCCAGCCCTGCTGGGTCGCTCGGGCCGCGACCTGAGGCAGCCGGACCGAGACCAGGAGCGGCACGATCAGGAACAGGTAGGTGGCCGAGTTGACGAGGAACAGCTGCGAGACCGAGAACCCGAGCGCGGCGAGCAGCGCGGCGAGTGCCGGTCCGGCGATCCGGCTCCCGTTGATCATCGCCGAGTTGAGGCTGACCGCCCCCGCCAGGTCGCTGCGACCCACCAGCATCGGGATGCTCGCGCTGAACGCCGGCGCGTTGATCGTGTTCGCGATGCCGATCGCGAGCTGGGCTGCGAAGATCGTCCAGAGGGGCGTGCCCGCGGCGACGAGTACGGCGAGGACGACCGACATCACGAGCATCACGAACTGCATCGCGACGACGAGGCGGGTCCGATCGAGCCGGTCGGCGAGGATGCCGGCCGGGATCGAGAGGAGGAGGAGTGGACCGAGCTGGACGAAGACCATGAGCCCGACCAGCCCGGCCGAGCCCGTGCGGGCGTCGAGGTACGCAGGCAACGTGAAGTTCTGCATCCACGTCCCGACGCTCGACAAGGCGGTACCGATGAACAGGATCCGGAACGCCGGATAGGACAGGGCCGCCCGTGCGGTGCCGGGGCGATGCGGATGCTGGTGCGTCGGTGTCGTCGAAACGGTCGTCATCGGTCGGAGTGGATTGACCAGCAGGTCAAGTTATCCGTGGGGATCTGCGATCGACGGGTGGGAACCGCGCGATCGTGGAGGGCTCATGTCACAGCCGGTTGGCGCGACAGCTGTTGCGATTGACGGAGCACGCTCTCGGGATGTCCACTGTCGGGATGCACGACACACGCGTCGATCCCTCCGAGCTGGCTTCGATGGATGGGCTCGACGATTGGCGGTTCCACCTCGGTGCGATCCATGCCGAGTTCGCGCTCGACTCGTTCCCCGCAGGTGCTGCGCTCGTGTCGGCGATCGCCGAGGCGGCCGAGGACGCGGTGCACCACCCGGACGTGTCGTTGCGGTACCCGGGTGTCGTGCGCGTCGACCTGACGACGCACGCCACCGGGTGTGTGACGATGCTCGACGTCGAGCTGGCGCGGACGTGC
>DATHUU010000010.1:0-5686 GCA_035461925.1 Ilumatobacter sp. | reverse complement strand
CGATCTCTGTTCGGATTATGTGCACCGAGCTGCGGGGTTGTCAATCCCTCGTCCTCGTCGGGGCTTCTTCGGAGCTCCTTGCGCACATCGTGCGCAGGATCCGCCGGAGATGGCGGCGATCGTCGCCGGGGTGGGGCTCGTAGACTGGGCAGATGGGGACTCGCGCGGCGCTGCTCGACGATCTCGCCGGCCGATGTGCCGCACTCTCCGAGCAAGGGCTCTTCAAACGGGAGCGGGTGATCGCGTCACCTCAGGCAGCACACGTCCGGCTCGCCGACGGCAGCACCGTGCTCAACCTGTGTGCCAACAACTACCTCGGGTTGGCCGACCATCCGGCGATGGTCGAGGCCGCCCACCGGGCACTCGATGCCTACGGCTACGGGATGGCGTCGGTCCGGTTCATCTGCGGCACCCAGACGGTCCACAAGGAGTTGGAGTCCGAGCTCAGCCACTTCCTCGGCACCGAGGACACGATCCTCTACTCGTCGTGCTTCGACGCCAACGGCGGTCTCTTCGAGACCATCCTCGACGAGCAGGACTGCGTGATCAGCGATGCGCTCAACCACGCCTCGATCATCGACGGGATCCGATTGAGCAAGGCCCGCCGCCTCCGTTACGACAACAACGACATGGGCCAGTTGGAGGAGCGGCTCCAAGAGGCCTCCGACGCTCGCTACCGGCTGATCGCCACGGACGGCGTGTTCTCGATGGACGGTGTGATCGCCGACCTCGTGGCGATCTGCGAGCTCGCCGACCGATACGACGCGATGGTGATGGTCGACGACTCGCACGCGGTGGGTTTCGTCGGCCCGGGTGGCCGCGGTACACCTGAGCATTGCGGGGTGACGGATCGGGTCGACATCGTCACCGGCACGCTCGGCAAGGCGATGGGCGGCGCATCTGGCGGGTACACGAGCGGGCGGCGTGAGATCATCGCCTGGCTCCGACAACGTTCCCGGCCCTATCTGTTCAGCAATTCGTTGGCACCGGCGATCACCGCCACCACGTTGCGGGCCCTCGAGCTCCTGCAGTCGGCCGGCGAGCTCCAACGGCAGCTCGAACGGAACTCGCAGCGGTTCCGGGAGCGGATGAGCGCCGCAGGGTTCGACCTTGTCGGTGCCGGCCATCCGATCATTCCGGTCATGCTCGGCGATGCACGCGTCGCCGTCGAGATGGCGGACCGCCTCCTGGCCGAAGGAATCTTCGTGATCGCCTTCTCCTTCCCGGTCGTGCCCGCTGACCGGGCACGGATCAGGACGCAGATGTCGGCCGCGCACTCCGACGACGACATCGATGCAGCCACCGAGGCGTTCGTCCGGGTCGGGAGCGCGATGGGCGTGGTTCGGTGAAGGCGCTGGTCAAGGCTCGACCCGAGCCGGGCCTGTGGCTGAGCGAGGTCGAGGTGCCCACGCCCGGTGACGGTGACGTGCTGATCCGCGTGCGGAAGACGTCGATCTGCGGTACCGACCTGCACATCCGCCGCTGGGACGCATGGGCACAGGCGACGATTCCGACCCCGATGGTGGTCGGGCACGAGTTCATGGGCGAGATCGTCGAGACCGGCGGCGACGTCGTCGGGCTCGAGGTCGGTCAACGGGTGGCGGGCGAGGGGCACATCACCTGCGGACACTGCCGCAACTGCCGGGCCGGTCGACGGGAGTTCTGCCACAACCACATCAGCGTCGGCGTCACACGGCAGGGGGCGTTCGCCGAGTTCGTGGTGATTCCCGCCCAGAACGTGTTCCCGGTACCCGCCCACATCGACGACGACATCGCCGCCGTCCTCGACCCGCTCGGCAACGCGACACACACCGCGCTGCGATTCGACGTCGTCGGCGAGGACGTGCTGATCACGGGTGCCGGACCGATCGGCGTGATGGCGGCGGCCATCGTGCGCCACATCGGGGCTCGCCACGTCGTCATCACCGACGTCAATCGCTACCGGCTCGACCTGGCCGCCGCGCACGGCGCGAGCCGCGTGGTCGACGTCTCGTCGGAGGGACTCGCACCGGTGATGGCCGAGCTGGGGATGACGGAGGGGTTCGATGTCGGGTTGGAGATGTCGGGCGTCGAGTCGGCGTTCAACCAGATCCTCGACGTGATGAACCACGGCGGCCGCGTCGCCGTGTTGGGCATCCCGGCCGGGCCGATGACACTCGACATCAACGACGTGATCTTCAAGGGACTCGAGGTCCAGGGGATCTACGGTCGGCGGATCTTCGAGACCTGGTACAAGATGGCCGCGATGCTGCAGAGCGGGCTCGACATCGGCGCGATCGTCACCCACGAGCTCCCGGCGGACCGGTTCGACGAGGCGTTCGACCTCGTCGAGACCGGCGAGTGCGGCAAGGTGATCCTCGACTGGGCGTGAGCACGAGGAGTGGGGCGACCGGCCGGTTCAGCGACCCGTTCAGGGCTCCGCGATGCCCTCGTCCTCGTCGACGGGGGCGTAGGTCCAGTCGGGTCGTTTGCGCCAGAACGAATCGTCGTAGACGGCATGACCGTCCGCGAGGTCGACCAACTTGGGAATCGGCAGGTGCCGCGGGCGCGGGCATCGGCCGAGCTCGATGTGCTCGGTGAACTCCTCTGGGAACGCGCGCAGGATGCTCGTCACGACGATCTGTTCCTCCGCGGCGAGGTAGCAGCGGCTGCCGTCGGTGACATGGCCCAACCATCCGGTGATCACGTCGAGATCACCCTCGTTGCCGATCCCGGTCTCGATGCGCTCGAGATGTTCGGTGATCGCGCTCGAACCCAACTTGCAGGGAGGGCACTGTCCGCACGACTCGATCGACAGGAACCTCGAGAAGCGGTAGGCGGCGTCGACCATGCAAGTCGTGTCGTCGTAGACGATGAACCCGGCCGAGCCCATGCCGCTGCCGATCGCCTCGAAGCCCTCGTAGCTCACCGGCACATCGAGATCGGCGGCGGTCACCACGGCGTTCGCCACGCCCGAGAACACTGCCTTGACCGATCGTCCGCCGGTGGGACCGCTGCCCACCGCGTCGATCACCGCCCGCAAGGAGGTCCCGATCTCGACCTCGCCGACATCGGGCGCGACGACGTCACCGACGACGGTCGTGACGATCGTCCCGGGTGACTCGGCGGTCCCCACCGAACGGAACCACTCCGCACCCCTGGCCAGGATGTGAGGGATGTTCGAGAGGGTCTCGACGTTGTTCACGAGCGTCGGATTGGAGCCGGCCACATCGCGCGCCGAGCCCGGCTCGACATCTCGGGACTGCCAGCCGAGCTGTGGCGCCGTCGCGAACAGGCCGTGCAGGTAGGGCGGGAGCCAGCGCGGCAACGGCTCGTTCCCCTCGATGACCTCGAGCATCGCCTTCTCCTCACCGAACAGGTACTCGTCGGGGCCGGCCACGATGGTGACCTTGCAGTCGCCACAGATCCCGGCCGTCTGGAGCTCCTGCACGGCCTGCGTGACCCCGTCGATCTCGCGTCGGAAGCTCGCCTTCAGACAGATGAACGCCTCCGCGGCGCCGATCGCGAACGCGGCGATCGCCACACCTTCGACGAGTTGATAGGGGTTGGCGCGGAGCAGTGCACGATCCTTGAACGTGCCGGGCTCACCCTCGGCGCCGTTGCACACCAGATACCGCGGGCCGCCGGTCTGCGCCGCGATGCCAGCCCACTTCCGGCCGGTCGGGAACCCGGCGCCCCCGCGACCGCGCAGCCCCGACCTCGTCACCAGGTCGATCGTTGCCGCGGGACCGAGCTGGTGCGCCCGCTGGACGCCTGACCCACCGGTGTCGGTCGCGAGGTACGCGTCGAGCGACGCGATCGGTTCCGTCGGCAACAAGAACATGCTCACTCCGGCTCCTCCCGTCGCCGCAGCGGACAAGCTCGACACCCGAGCGGTCACCGCGGTCACGTCGCCACCCTAGTCAGACCGCGTTTTCCCAACGGTCGGGCGTCCCGGTCGGCCTCACCTCGCGGCCGGGCGCCCGCAGCCAGGCTTCGATAGCTTGATGGAATGCCCAGCGCAGGGAAGCCGGCCATCGACGTGATCCGCCACGAGGACCTCGTCCGACTCGCAATCCATCGTGGCCCAGCGCTGAGCGTGTTCGTCCCGACGGCCCGGCACGGCCCCGAGACGCTGCACGGTCCGACACGGCTCAGAAACCTCATCCGGTCGGTCACGGACGACGCCGAGGCGGCCTTCGGCGCCGACATCGCACGACTGCTCGTGGAACCGCTGCAGGCATTGGCGGACGACAGTGCCGCGTGGCAACGCCAGGCCGACGGGCTCGCGCTCTTCGCCACCACGACCGAGCTGCGACAGTTCCGCCTGCCGATCACGCTCGCCGTCGACGCGGTCGTCGGCGACCGCTTTCGACTCCGTCCCCTGCTCGACTCCGTGAGCGGTGACGTCTTCTACCTGCTCGCGCTCGCACAGAACAGCGTTCGTGCCTTCGAGGCCACCCGACGGAGCATCGACGAACTCCCCAACGACCACCTGCCCGCGTCGATGGACGACGCGCTCCGCTTCGAGGATCCCGAGCGCCAACTCCAGTCACAGTCCGTCGGCGGGACCGACGTGCGGTTCCACGGCCACGGTGCCGGCAAGGAACTCGACAAGCAAGCGCTCGAGCGCTACTTCCGAGCCGTCGACCGTGGCCTCGTCGAGCTCCTCGGCCCCACCTCCCTCCCCGTCGTCCTCGCCTGCGTCGACTACTACCTGCCCATCTACCGCGACATCACCAACCTGGCGAACGTCGTCGACACTCCCGTGCCCGGCAATCCAGAACACCGATCAGCGGCGGAGCTGCACGCCGCCGCCGCCCCGCTCATCGAAGCCACGCAGGAGCAGCGGGCCACCGCCATCGCCACGCGCTACCACGAGCTCGCCGGCACCGGCCACACACTCACCGATCTCGGAGCGCTCGCCGACGCCGCTGGCCACGGCCGCATCGAGACCCTGCTCGTCGCGGGCGGCGACAGCACCGAGCTCGACGCGCAGATCCTCACCCAGGTCGACCACGTCATCGCCGACGCCATCACCACCGGCGCCACGATCACGGTCGTCCAGCCCTCCCTCATCCCGGACAGCACCGTCGCAGCGATCCTGCGCTACTGACGAGGGCGGTCCCGTCACCGCACCCGCGTCAGGAGTACGAAGCCCAACTCGTGCGCCTCATCTCGTCGGCGCTGGGGTTCGGTTCGGCCCGCGTCGGTCGCGGGTCGGCTCGGCGCCGACGTGGCGACTGACCGCCGCGCGTTCGACCCCGTGCGGTGGGACGTCGCTGCCGCCTCCGGTCCGGTTCATCGGGAGTCGGCTCCACTCCGTACTGGCCTGAGCCCCGGCCGCACGGCGCGTTGTAGGCTTCGGCACTCGTCACCCTGACGCGCCTCGCGACAAACTGAGCAACGCCATGCCGCCACGCAAGCCGAAGACCGTCGTCAACGTCACGTTCCAGGGTGACGAATGGGACTACGACGAGCGCGTCACCCTCGGGGGTCACCGCTTCCGCCTCGTCCGGGTCGGCACGAGCGGCGACGTCACAGCGGCCGAGGACCACGTCGTGCGCTGGTCCCTCGACGCCGACGCGATCGCCATCAGCGGCATCCGGGAGGCCCGCGCCGCCGGACACTTCGGGGGCCGGATCGAGGAGCTGCAGCGGATCAAGGGCGCGACGACCGGGGTCCCGGTCTGCGACGACTCCCTCCT
>DATHUU010000009.1:0-13467 GCA_035461925.1 Ilumatobacter sp. | reverse complement strand
GGATCAAGCCTTCCTTCGCTGAGCCGGTCGCACGCGACCGTGGCAACGTGCTCCCGATCGTCCTCGTGGCGACCGTCGTCTTCACCGTGATCGTCGGTGCGGTGGCAACACTGACGACGACCGGCCTGAGGTACGGCAAGGTCGTCGAGCGGCGCGCGGACCTGCTCGCCGCTGCCGATGGCGGTCTTCGGTACGGCATCGAACGTCTGCGCAACATGGAGGACCTGTGCTCCACCGGTGCGGGGGATGGGGGCTACACGACCATCTTCCCGCCGCAGATCAACGGCGCCGACACGACGGTGACCTGCACTCGGGTCGGCAACGACATCGCCGACATCCAGGGATGGGGTGCGGTGATCACCGGCTCGAACGTGCCAGCCGGCCAGAGGATCTTCACCGTGAAGGGCTCGGGAGGCTCGAGCGCCCAGGAGAAGACGTTCCGTGGCCCGGTCTACCTCGCCGACCCCTCACCGACCCGACGCAGCCTGCAGGCGAACCTCATCATCGAGGACGGCGATCTGTGGTACACCCACGGCAGCTGTGCGCCGGGGCCGGGCATCTCCGATTCGTACCTTCGATTCCAGCCGTCGTTCCTCCGTGGCCCGAGCTGCACCACGCTGACGTGGGATCAGCTGTACAAGCCGCCGACCCGCAGCGTCCCGACCGCAGCCGCACTCGCGGCGCCGGCCGCGTACAACGATGTCAACTTCACCGGCTGCCGAGTCTTCTCGCCGGGCAAGTACAGCGGTGTGATCCCGCTGGCGTCCAACAACTACTTCAAGTCGGGCGACTACTACTTCGAGGACGTCCCCTTCGTGCTGTTCAACCAGTCGGCGATCTTCGGCTTCCCGAGCGGGTCGGGTGACGTCCAGCGGATCTCACCGTCGGTCGGATGCCAGGCCGCCATGAACTGGGATCGCAGCAACAGCGGTGAACGCGGTGGCGCCACGCTGTGGCTCGGCGGCAACAGCAAGATCCTCGTCGACACCGGCGGCAAGCTCGAGATCTTCCGCCGCCAACAGAACGAGGTCTACCTCAGTGTGTACGCCGTGGAAGCGAACGGCATCGGCTTCAAGCCGAGCGTGAACTCATACAAGATGGCGTCCGCCGTCGACTGGCTGCTGGAGACGAAGTCCGGCAACACCAACGATGCTGCCATCCACGGGCTCTTCTGGTCGCCCCACGGCAAGATCTCGCTCGGCAACGTGACGAATGCGGCCGTCGGCCAGCTCATCGGTGGCGTTGCCGTCGGCCAGCTCGACGTGCAGGCGTCGGCCTCGGCCGAGGAGTTCGCGATCGGGGTCGAGGGAACGCCGATCGAGACGTACTTCCTGCTCGAGTCGACCTCGGTGAAGGAGAACACCTCGACCACCATCCGATCGGTCGTCCAGTTCCGCCCGGACAGTCGCCAGCTCGCGATCAACTCCTGGCGGGTGGACGACTGACACGACGTCAGTCGTCCGGGCCGAAGCCGAGGTCGGCGGCGGTCAGGAGTGGGACATAGGCCACGCCCGCCTCGACGCACAAACCCGCGCAGGTGTCACCGCGGTCGACGATCAGGGTGACCAGCACCACCTCGCAGCCGTACTCGCGCACCACCTCGACCGCCTCCATCAGTGACGTGCCCCGGGTGGTCGTGTCCTCGGTGATCACGACCTTGTCACCCGGGAGCAGCGCTCCGGCGAGGCGTCCGGTCACGCCGTGGCCCTTGGCCTCCTTGCGCACGCTGAAGCTGCGCAGGTAGCGGCCGCGCGTGGCGGCGACGGCGGCGACCCCGAACGCGACCGGGTCGGCGCCCATCGTGAGACCGCCGATCGCCGTGGCGTCGTCGGGGATCACGTCGAGCATCGCGTCGGCGACGAGCAGGATCCCGTCGGGACGGCAGGCGGTCTGCTTGGTGTCGAGGAACCAGCTCGAGCGGGCGCCGGACTTGAGCGTGAACTCGCCTCGCCTCACGGAGTGCTCGAGCACGTGCGCCCGCAACGCATCGAGCTTCGGCGGCAGGGGAGGCAGCACCATCGCAACGAGAACCTACCTGCGGTCGAGTCGTGCCGTGTCGAACCGGTCCTCCTGGCTTCCGATCTCACGCCTCGCATCGGGGATCGGTCGACACGGCACAACTCGAGCTCGGGCATAGCCTCGACGGCATGGAACTCGCCGACCTCCGCATCTTCACCGAGCCTCAGCAAGGCGCCAGCTACGACGACCTGCTCGCGGTCGCGCAACGCGCCGAGCAGCTCGGGTTCGGAGCGTTCTTCCGCAGCGACCACTACCTCAAGATGGGTGGCGTGTCCGGGCTGCCGGGGCCGACCGACGCCTGGGTCACGCTCGGCGGCATCGCCCGGGAGACCAGCACCATCCGGCTGGGCACGCTCGTGACCGCGGCGACGTTCCGCCTTCCCGGGCCGCTGGCGATCTCGGTCGCCCAGGTCGACCAGATGTCCGGCGGCCGTATCGAGCTCGGCATCGGTGCCGGCTGGTACCAGCAGGAGCACGAGGCCTACGGGATCCCGTTCCCCGATCTGGGCGCCCGGTTCGACAACCTGGAGGAGCAGGTGGCGATCATCCACGGCCTCTGGAACACGCCGGAAGGTGAGACGTTCTCGTTCGACGGCGACGTCTGGCAATTGAGCGACTCGCCGGCGCTCCCGAAGCCCGTGCAGGCCGGCGGCCCGCCGATCATCATCGGTGGTGGTGGCAAGCGGCGCACACCGCGGCTCGCTGCGAAGTACGCGGCAGAGTTCAACCTGCCGTTCGCCCCGCTCGAACGTTTCGTCGATCAGTGCGCGGTCGTGCGGGGCGCCTGCGAGGAGGCCGACCGCGACCCGTCGACGATGGTGTTCTCCGCCGCCCTCGTGGTGTGCGCCGGTGCCGACGAGGCGGAGGTGACGCGACGGGCCGCGGCGATCGGTCGCGAGCCCGACGAGCTTCGAGAGAACGGTGTGGCCGGGACGCCTGACGAGGTCGCTGCGACGCTGCACCGCTGGGCCGAGGCGGGCGCCGAGCGCATCTACCTCCAGGTGCTCGACCTGTCGGACCTCGACCACCTCGACCTCATCGCCGACACCGCCACCAACGGGCTGTGAACCGGGTTCGTGCGAGGTTCCGCCAGGGCCGTTCGGCACTTCCGCTCGAGTCCGTCGCGGCCGTAGCGTTCCTGCATGAGCGGGTGTCGCGTTGGCAAGCGGATCGCATCGATGGTGACCGCCGCAGCGATCATCGCATCCTGCGGCGGCGGAGATGACGACGACGGAGCCGCAGACGCGTCACCGGACCCTTCCGAACCGGCTGCCGCCGAGCCGGCCGTCACCGAGCCGGCCGTCACCGATGCGGTGTCGGGCACGGACGCCTCGCCGGACGACGAAACCGCTGACGGGTCGTCCGGCGAGGACACATCGTCCCAGAACGGTTCCAGCGACGCCGTCGAGTGCGATTCCATCTTCTCGATGGCGGAGATCGAGGAGTTCTTCGCCGAGCCCGTCGCCCTGACCGAGGAGACCAACGACAGCCTGGGCCAACTGGTGTGCACGTGGGAGTCCATCGAGGACCCCGACGACCTCGAAGACCTCGCGTTCAAGCTCCTCGTCGTCCAGTACTACTCGGGCTCACCGATCCCCGCGGCGCAGTTCTTCGATCCCGACATCTACGAGTCGGTGACCACCATCGAGGGTGTGGGCGACCTCGGGTACAGCGCCGGGCCGCTGGGTATGGACTTCTTCTTCGTGGACGAGCCGGTCGGCGGAGTCCTGGGCTACACCGAGATCGACATGGGTGACGTCGACGCATCGAAGCTGCACACCCCTGCCGACGTCGAGCAGCTGTTCCGGACCTTCCACGATCGCGTCACCTGACGTCGTCCCCAACCCCGATCGGGCGTTCTTCGGCAGTCCCTGCGCGAATACTGCGCAGGAACCGCCGAAGAAGCGCTCAGGGGCGGGGTTCGCGGAGGAGGACCTCCTGGGCGACGGTGGCGACGTGCTCGCCGTCTTCGTTGAACACGTGGCCGAGGCTGAGCCCGCGGGCGCCGACGTAGTGGTGGCAGGAGAAGTCGTAGAGGTGCCAGCGGTCGGAGCGGAGCGGGCGATGGAACCAGATCGTGTGGTCGAGGCTGATGCCCGACAGGTGGACGTCGGGGTCGCCGTCCCACACGGTGCGGTGCGCGGTGCGCACCGTGTCGCTCGGGAGATCGTCGGAGATGTACGCCAACCAGCACTCGTGGAGGCACGGTCCATCGTCGATGTCGGCGAACGCATCGGTTGCCCGCATCCATGCGACGACGCGTCCGATTCCGTCGCGGGCGGGCCCTTCGACCTCGCCGTCATCGACGAAACGACGGTCGAATCGGCTGCTGAACGAGGTGTTCTCGAGCCGGTCCGGCCCGGGAACCGAGGGCATCTCGACCGCCTGCATCGCCGCTGACCGCTCGGGCTTCTGGAACGAGCATTCGGCGTTCAGGATGGCCCCGACCGCCTGTCTGGCGACCACTCGCCGGGTCGTGAAGCTGCGGCCATTGCGGATCCGGTCGACCTCGTACCGGATCGGTTCGGTGTGGTCGCCACCCCGGATGAAGTACGCACGGATCGAGTGCGGCGCGAACTCGGTGTCGACGGTGAACGCCGCGGCACGCAGCGCCTGGGCGACGATCTGGCCGCCGTACAGGCCGCCCCACGGGTAGCGCGGCCCTTCCCCCACGAAGGTGTCGGCACCGTGGGAATGGAGGTCGAACATCGGGCCACGATAGGTCGTCGACGTGTATGTCGGTGCATGCCGTGTAGTCTTCGCTTCTATGGCAAAGCGTGGTCCCAAGGAAATGAGTGCCCAACACAAAGCGGCAATGGAGCAGGGCAGAGCCGAGAGTCGGGCAGTGCGGGATTATCTCGAGGCACTCCGGTCATCGAAGCCCAAACGGGGCCGAAAGCGCACGCCGGATTCGATCAAGAAGCGTCTCGACGAGATCGATCGTGAACGGGTGGATGCGAGTGCGATCACCGAGCTCCAGCTCGTCCAGGAGCGTCGCGATCTGACGGCCGAACTTGAAGCGATGGGGTCGAGTGTCGACATCGACGAGCTCGAGGCGGCGTTCGTCCAGGTCGCCAAGTCGTACGCCGACCGCAAGGGCATCTCCTACGGGTCGTGGCGCGACGTCGGCGTCTCCGCCACCACCCTCAAGCGCGCCGGCATCACCCGAGGCGGTTGACCGTCACACGTCGATGGCGTCGAGCTGGGCGAAGACGGTGTCGAGGTTGCTGAGGCTGCGGCGCAGGTCGAACGCGTCGTCGAGCATCTCGTTCGGCACGTCGTGGTCCGCTTCGAGCAGCGACCGGAAGTCGACGCCCTCGTCCCACGCCCGCATCGCGTTGCGCTGCACGATCCGGTAAGCGTCGTCGCGGGTGAGCCCGGACGCGACGAGCCCGAGCAGCACCGGCTGGCTGAACACGAGGCCATGACTGGCGGCGAGGTTCGTCTGCATCCGCTCGGGGAACACGACGAGGTTCGCCAGCAGCCGGCCGAGGCGACGCATCACGTAGTGGGCGAGGTGCGACGAGTCGGGCAGCACGACCCGCTCCACCGACGAGTGCGAGATGTCGCGCTCGTGCCACAAGGCGACGTCCTGGAGCCCAGCCAGCAGGTTGGAGCGCACCACCCGGGCGAGACCCGAGATCGTCTCTGCGGAGATCGGGTTGCGCTTGTGCGGCATCGCCGACGACCCCTTCTGGCCCGGCTTGAACCCCTCCTGCGCCTCGCGCACCTCGGTCCGTTGGAGGTGCCGGAGCTCGACCGCCATCAGCTCGCAGGTCGCCCCGATCGACGCGCACGCGTACAGGAACTCGGCGTGGCGGTCGCGGGCGATCACCTGCGTCGCGGCGACGGGGCGGAGCCCGAGCGCCTCACCCACGTGTGCCTCCACCGACGGCGGGATGTTCGAGTACGTGCCGACGGCGCCCGACAGCTTCATCACCGCGACCGTGTCGCGGGCGGCGCGCAGGCGGGTGCGGTCGCGGTCGACCTGCATCGCCCACAGCGCCACCTTCGCCCCGAACGTGGTGGGCTCGGCGTGCACGCCGTGGGTGCGTCCGATCATCACCGTGTCGCGGTGCTCGTTCGCGAGATCGACCAGCACGCGCAGCAGCCGACCCGACTCCTCGATCAGGACGTCGGTGGCGTCGCGCATCTGCCAGCACAGGACGGTGTCGCCGACGTCGCTGGAGGTCAGGCCGTAGTGGATCCACTTGGCGGCGTCGGGCGCGCCGTGCGCCACGATCGCGGCTTGCACGACGTCGACGAACGCGGCGACGTCGTGGTCGGTGATCGCCTCCCGGTCGAGGATCGCTTGGAGGAAGGCCTCGTCGGCGACCGGTGCTCCCGCCCGGCAGGCCGCGGCCTCGTCGGCGGGGACCACGCCGATCGCGGCGTGGGCCTCGGTCGCGAGCAGCTCGACCTCGAGGAACCGGCCGAACTTCGACACGTCCGACCACACCGCCGTCATCTCCGGCGTGGAGTACCGAGGGATCATCTGGACCTCCTTGAGACAGGTTGGTCAGGCATCGCGGAGGAGGTAGTCGTCGCGTTCGGCGCCGACGCCGACCACCTTGACGGGCACCCCGACCTGGGTCTCGACGAGGTCGAGGAACGCCCGGGCCTCGGCGGGGAGGTCGCCCGGCTCACGCACCTGGGACAGGTCGGTCCGCCAGCCCGGCAGCGTCTCGTACACCGGCTCGATGCGGGCGAGCACGTCGGACACGTCCGGGTAGTCCTCGACGTCGGCGCCGTCGAGCAGGTAGCCGGTGCAGACCTTCACCGTCTCGAAGCCGTCGAGCACGTCGAGCTTGGTGAGCGCGATCTCGGTGAGGCTGTTCAGCCGGACCGCCTGGCGCAGCATCACGCAGTCGAGCCAGTCGGCCCGTCGACGGCGTCCGGTGACGGTCCCGAACTCACGGCCCACCTCGATCAGCGTGTCGCCGTCGGCGTCGAGCAGCTCGGTCGGGAACGGCCCGGCACCGACCCGCGTGGTGTACGCCTTCGTGATGCCGACGATCCGGTCGATGTCGCGCGGCCCGAGCCCGGTGCCCGCGCACGCCCCACCGGCCGTCGGGTTCGACGAGGTGACGTACGGGTAGGTGCCGTGGTCGAGGTCGAGGAACGTCGCCTGTGCGCCCTCGAGCAGCACCTGCTCGCCCCGGGCGAGTGCGTTGTGGAGCAGGCTCACCGTGTCGCACACGTAGGGCTGGAGCCGGCGGCCGTACTCGGTGAACCGCGCCACGATGTCGTCGACGTCGAGCGGCTCCTCACCGGCCTGGGTGATCACCAGGTTCTCGGCGATGGCCCGCGCCCGCACGGTCGCGGCGAAGTGGTCGAGGTCGGCGACCTCGCCGGCACGGACCCCGACCCGGCGGGCCTTGTCGGCGTAGGCCGGGCCGATGCCCTTGAGCGTGGTGCCGATCTTGTCGTCGCCGCGCATCGCTTCGGCGATCGCGTCGTGGGCCTGGTGCCACGGGAAGATGAGGTGGGCCCGGCTCGACACCTTGAGCCCGGCGCACGACACGCCCCTCGCCTCGAGCGTGTCGATCTCGTGGAAGAGGGTGGGGAGGTCGATGACCACGCCGTTGGCGATCACCGGGATCACGTGCTCGTACAGCACACCGCTCGGGGTCAGCTGGAGCGCGTACTTCTGGTCGTCGACCACGACGGTGTGCCCGGCGTTGTGACCGCCCTGGTAGCGCACCACGTAGGTGTGCTCCTTCGACAGCAGGTCGATGATCTTCGCCTTGCCCTCGTCACCCCACTGGGCGCCGACGACGACGGTGACGGGCATGGGCACGCTCCCCGGGACTCGCGGACTGGAACGTGTCGTGACACTACTCCCGAGGCGCTCACGGCAAGATGGTCCCGACGGATACCCTCCACGGGCATGAGCGTGATGCGGCGGCAGCGGTGGAGCGAGATGGACGCCGGCGCACGTCACGACCTGTTCGCCCGCGGGCTCGACGACATCTTCGACCCCGAGCTGCGGGCGTCGATCGGGGCGCTCATCGACGACGTCCGCGAGCGCGGCGATGCCGCGGTCTGCGACGCGCTCGCCCGCTTCGACCGGATCGAGCTCCAGCCCGGTCAGCTCCGCGTGACCGACGACGAGCTCGACTCGGCATCCGTCGACCCGGCGGTCGATGCGGCGATCGACGACGCGATCGAGCACCTGCGAGCGTTCAACCAGCGCCAGCTGGCGCGGTTCGACGACTGGTCGTTCGAGAGCGAGCCCGGCCTCACGGTGGGCGAGAAGATCACCCCGATCGCGTCGGCCGGGCTGTTCACCCCGTCGGGCAAGGCGAGCTACCCGAGCGTCGCCTACCAGCTCGCCGTCCCGGCCGTGGTGGCCGGGGTCCCCGAGCTGGCGCTCGTCGTCCCGCCCGTGCCGGGTGGTGCCGGCGAGGTCGACCCGGCCGTGCTCGTCGTCTGCCGCAAGCTCGGCGTCCGCAACGTGTTCCGGGTCAACGGGCCCGCCGGCATCGCCGCGCTCGGGTTCGGCACCGAGTCGATCCCCAAGGTCCGCATGGTCGTGGGCCCGGGCTCACCGGCGGTCACGCTCGCCCAAGTCGAGATGCAGCGACACGGCGTCGCCACGATGATGCTGCTCGGGCCGACCGAGAGCGTCGTCGTCGCCGACGGTTCCGCCGATCCGGTGCGGCTCGCCGCCGACCTCCTCGTCGAGGCCGAGCACGGCACCGACACGTCGGTCGTCCTGGTCACCACCGACGAGTCGCTCGCCGATGCGACCGACGCCGAGCTCGCCCGCCAGCTCGCCGACCTCCCCGAGGTGCGGGCGACCGCGGCCCGGGCCGCGCTCGGGCCGAACGGTGGCTGCGTGCTGGTCGACACGCTCGACGACGCGGTCGACGTCGCCAACCGGTACGCGCCCGAGCACCTGCAGGTCGCCGTCGCGGACGACGTCGTCGACCGGGTCGTCGATGCCCTCGTGAACGCCGGCGAGATCCTGATCGGCCAGCACACCCCGTTCAGCGCCGCCAACTTCGTGATCGGGTGCCCGGCCTCGTTGCCGACGAGCGGGTTCGCGCACGTCAGCTCCGGCATCACCGCCGCCACCTTCCTGAAGCGCACGGCCGTCGCCCGCGCCGACGAGCGGGCGATGGCGCGGATGTCGGCCTCGGTCGTCGCGCTCGCCGACCACGAGGGCTTCCCCGCCCACGCAGCCGCGCTCCGCCGCCGCTCGTGACGCCAGCGGCATGTACGTCTGGGTGTGGTGACGTCTGGGTGTGGTGACGTCGGAGCGTGGGTTGGCCTACGCTGTGCGTCGTGACGACGATCCTGCTGGTCGAGGATGACGAACGGATCAGCGAGCCACTGATCCGTGTGCTCGCGACCGAGGGGTACGAGGTCGTCCATGCCGCGACCGGCAACGAGGGTCTCGACGCCGTCGCGAGCCGTAAGCCCGATCTCCTGCTGCTCGACCTGACGTTGCCCGACATCGACGGTCTCGACGTGTGCCGAAAGGTGCGCGAGGAACGCCCCGAGCTGCCGATCATCATGCTGACGGCGCGGGCCGAGGAGATGGACGTGATCGTCGGGCTCGGTGCCGGCGCCGACGACTACGTGCCGAAGCCGTTCCGGCTGGCCGAGCTCGTCGCCCGCATCAAGGCGCGCCTGCGCGTGGCGAGCGCCGCGCACCAGATGCCCCGGGAGCTGATCGGTGGCCCGCTCCGTGTCAACACCGAGTCGCGGCGTGCCTACCTCGACGGCAACGAGCTCGAGCTGACGTCGAAGGAGTTCGACCTGCTCGCCCTGCTGATGAGCAAGCCGGACGCGACGTTCACCCGCGAGCAGATCATGGCCACGGTCTGGGACGAGAACTACTGGGGATCCACCCGCACGCTCGACACCCACATCTCGACCCTTCGCCGCAAGATCGGTGACGACACCGATCCGCCCTCGCTGATCGTCACGGTGCGCGGGGTCGGATTCAGATTCGAAGGCTGAGCGGCGCTGGCGTGCGGCGTCGCCTCGTCGCCTCGACGATCGCCATCGTGCTCGTCGTCCTCGGCGCGCTCGCGGTGCCGGTCGGTCTGGTCGTGTATCGGTCCGGTGAGCAGCAGCTCGAGGCGCAGCTCGAGGAGCAGCTCTCGGCGATCCTCGACTCGTACAACAGCGACGTCGCAGCGGGGCGCGAACCGGATCTCGACGCGCTCTTCATGACGCTCGGCTCGAACGACGGGCTCCAGGTGCGCCGCGACGGCGCGCTCGTCTACAACCGGGTGCCGTTCGACTCGGCCTCGAGCCGGTCGACGTCCCGGTCGGCGGTCGACGACGCGCGGGTCGTCGTGCTCACCGACGCCGATCCGCTCGACGCCGACTTCCGGTCGCAGCTCAACGTCCTGCTCGTCCTCGCGGGGGGTGCGATCCTCGCCGCCGCCGGGCTCGCCTGGGTGCAGGCCCGCCAGCTCGCCCGTCCACTCGAACGGCTGTCCCGGCGGGCGACCCGGCTCGGTGACGGTGACTTCAGCGGCCATCCGTTCACCCACACACACATCCCCGAGATCGACGACATCGGGACCGCGCTCGACTCCAGTGCCGAGAAGGTCGCGACGATGCTCGCGAACGAGCGGCACTTCACCGCCGATGCGACCCACCAGCTGCGGACCGGCATCACCGGGATCGCGATGCGGCTCGAGATCCTCAGCATGCACCCCGATCCGGCGGTGTCGACCGAGGCGAGCGCCGGTCTCGACCAGACCGACGTCCTCAACGCCACGATCGACGACCTGCTGACCGCCGCCCGCACCCGTTCGACCGACGAGCGGCGGGTGTTCGAGCTGCCGAGGCTGGTGGAAAGCCACGTCCGCGAGTGGCAGCCGAGGTTCGCCGCCGTGCGTCGGCACGTCTCGATGATCACCTCGAAGGCGGCGCCACCCGTGTACGGGACGAAGGGGTTGGCGGGTCAGGTCATCGACATCCTGATCGACAACGCGCTCAAGCACGGGGCGGGTTCGGTGACGTTGATGATCGACGGGCCGTCGGTGATCGTGATCGACCAGGGCCTCGGCGTCTCGGACGAGCGGCTGCGGACGATGTTCGACGGACCGGTCGACCCGGCCGCCCGGCACGGTCGCGGCCTGTCGCTGGCGCGGCGGTTGGCGCAGGTCGACGGGGCGACGCTCGAGGTCGTCGGCAACCGCCCGTTGCGGTTCCGCTTCCAGCTCGTGCCGGGCGACCAGGCGCCCGTCCCGCTCACTCCGGGTCGAGCCGTCTGAGCTGGGAGGCGACGTAGGGGCGGGCTCGGCGTTGACCGCCGCGTTCGGCGATCGCCGCTTCGAGCGAGCGCAGGGCGCGGACGATGGTCTCGCGATCGGGGTTCCAGCCCCGGCGGTCGCACTCGTCGAACCACTCACCCGGTGTGCGATGGCCGCGCTCGTTGTTGCACCGCGTGCACGCCGCGAGCTCGTTCTCGATCCAGCTCGGCCCGCCCTTGATGCGTGGCACGAGGTGTTCGGTGGTGGCGCCGACGAGCCCGACCTCCAGCGGCCGGCGGCACCACACGCAGTGCGCGCCGTCACGTTCGAGGATCGCCGCCATCCGTTCCCGCCGCCCGAGCTGCTGCATCAGGAGTGAAGTCTGCCCGGCAGACTGGTGGGTGATGGCCGGTCGGTTCGCGCCGTCGCCGACGGGGGAGCTGCACCTGGGCAACCTCCGGACGGCACTCGTCGCCTGGCTCGCGGCGCGCTCGCAGGGACTCGACTTCGTCGTGCGGATGGAGGATCTCGATCTCGTCACCTCGTCGCACGCGCACGAGCAGGGTCAGCTCGACGACCTCGCGGCGATCGGGCTCGACTGGGACGGCCCGGTCGTTCGCCAGAGCGATCGGTTCGACCGGTACCGGGCGGCGATCGAGACGCTGCGCGAGTTCGGGCACGTGTACCCGTGCTACTGCACGCGCCGTGAGATCCGCGCCGAGATCGAGGCCGCCGCGCGTGCCCCGCACGTCCACCTGCCCGACGGCGCGTATCCGGGGAGCTGTCGCGAGTTGTCGGAGGACGAGCGGGTCGAGCGGGAGTCGACCGGGCGGCGGCCGGCGTGGCGGCTCCGTACCGCCGGGGAGACGATCGAGCTGCTCGACCTCTTCGCCGGGCCGTTCGCCGGCGCGGTCGACGACGTCGTGTTGGCCCGCGCCGACGGTGTGCCCGCGTACAACCTGGCGGTGGTGGTCGACGACGCCGCCCAGGGCATCTCGCAGGTGGTGCGCGGCGACGACCTGCTCTCGTCGACGCCGCGCCAGATCCTGCTGCAGCGGTTGCTCGACCTGCCGACCCCGTTCTACGGGCACGTGCCGCTGGTGCTCGGCGACGACGGGCAGCGGTTGGCGAAGCGCCATGGCGCGGTGACGCTGGCGGCGCTGCGCGCCGAAGGATGGACGGTCGGGCAGGTCGTGAGTGTGCTCGCTCGGTCGCTCGGCCTCGCCGGGCAGGACGAGCGCGTCTCGGCGGCGACGTTGGTCGACCGGTTCGACCCGGCGCTCCTCCCGAAGTCAGCGGTGGTCTGGTCGTGTTCCACGTTCGTCACGGTTTCGTGACCGAATCGTTCCCGAATATCGGCGTCAGGTGCGACCCGCGGCGTGGCGGTGGTCGCTAGCATCGGAGCGACATGCGTGTCCCTGTTCCCTCCGTCATCGGCATCGCTGCCATGTTCGTGCTGCCCGCGTGCGCCACCACGACGCTGGCGAGCACCCCGACCCCACCGACGGTGGCGACGACGACGACGGTGCCGGACACCACGACCTCCACGTCGACCACCACCACGTCGACGACCACGACCTCCACGACCACGACGACGACCATCCCGGTCACGACCACCACGACGACGATCCCGCCGGTGTCGGTGATCGATCCGCCGCTCGTCGGGGTGGGGACGAGCGACGGTGACGAGACCCGCCGGGCCCAGATGCGGCTGCTCGAGCTCGGGTTCTGGCTCCAGGACGCCGACGGCGACTATGGCCTCACCACGCGACAGGCCGTGATGGCGTTCCAGAAGTACCACGGCCTCACGACCGACGGCGTGCTCGGGGACGACACGGCGGCCGTGCTGACCAACGTCACCGAACGGCCGAAGGCGCGCGCCGATGCCGGCACCCTCGTCGAGGTCGACAAGGGGCTCCAGCTGCTGTTCTTCGTCATCGACGGTCGCGTCGAGTGGATCCTCAACACCTCGACCGGCACCGAGATCCCGTACCGGGAGCCCAACAAGAACAAGCCTGGCGAGTGGGACGAGGGCGACTCCGTCACCCGCAACGGCCTCCACGCCGTGTATCGCGAGCGGGCGGAAGGCTGGTGGGAGGGTGACCTCGGCGAGATCTATCGGCCCAAGTACTTCTCGGGTGGCATCGCGGTGCACGGCTCGAACCACATCCCCGACTATCCCGCGTCGCACGGCTGTGTCCGGGTGAGCGTGCCGGCGATGGACTGG
>DATHUU010000008.1:0-6096 GCA_035461925.1 Ilumatobacter sp. | reverse complement strand
GTCATCGCCGACACGATCGAACGTCAGCGGGAACGGGTGGGGGAGCTCGCCCACCCGTTCCTCGGGACCGAACGCGAGGACATCGTGACCACCGTCCACGAGGCCGAGCGTCAGCTCCTGATGGCGAGCCGCGCCCTGCGACGAGCGCTCCGGACCCTCGAGCGCTGACGGCACTCGGAGCGGCCGGGAAAGGGGACGACCCTCCGGCGGACCGGAGGGTCGTCTCACCCTGAGCGGGCCGGGCGGCGGATCCCAGCACTCGCTGCAACCAGGTGGCGGGAACCTGGAAACCCCATTGTCTCGGGTCGACCACCGGATTTGCAAGCACCCTCGCCGGATTCGGGGTCGTCGTCGACCTCCGCCCGGCCGGTACCCTGCGACGGGTGCACCTCGTGGAGCTCATCCGTCGTCCCGACGCCGACGAGATCGCCACGACGACCGCGTTCGTGGAACGGGTCGCGACCGAGCTCGGGATGCGACCGCTGAGTGACCACCTGTGGCTCGACCTTCGAGCGGGCGGATCCGAGGGCTTCGTCCTGATCCGGGTCCACGACGAGTCCGGGCCGCTCGCGATCGCGCAGATCTCGGCTGCCAACGACGGCTCGGCGCTCGAGATCGTCGTCGACCCGGCAATCGCCCCGGACCGACGCCGTCGGGTCCATGACGACGCGGCGACCACGGCGATCGACGCGTTCCGCAGAGGCGGCGGCGGACGTCTCACCTGGTGGCTCGACGATCCCGACGCGGAGCTGCTCGGACTCGCTGCCGGCGCCGGCCTCATGCCGGTCCGTGCCCTCCACGAGATGCGACGCCCCCTCCCCCACGAACGCCGTGCCGGCGTCGCCACCCGATCGTTCCGGCCGGGGATCGACGACGAGCAGTGGGTCCGGGTGAACAACCGTGCGTTCGCGGGGCACGGCGAACAAGGCGGTTGGACGGTCGAGACGCTCGCGCTCCGCAGGGCCGAACCCTGGTTCGACCCCGACGGCTTCCGGATCCACGAGCGGGACGGCCGCATCGCCGCGTTCTGCTGGACGAAGCTCCACCACGAGCTCGATCCGGTGGTCGGTGAGATCTACGTGATCGCGGTCGACCCCGACTTCCACGGGACCGGGCTGGGTACCGAGCTGACGCTCGCCGGCCTCGATTCCATCGGCGATCGGGGCATCACCGTCGCGAACCTGTACGTCGACGCCGACAACACCGCCGCGGTGGCGCTCTACGATCGACTCGGCTTCACGCTCCACCGCACCCGAACCGCGTGCTCGGGTGAGCTGTCGTCCCTCGAACCACCCCACGGGCCCCCCAACCAGCCCGCCCCCACGGAGACGCGATGAGCACCGAGACCGAGCACGACACGAGCACCACCACGACCACCAACGACGAACTGCCCCGCTGGAGCGTCGCCGACGTCCACGAGTCACTCGAGGCCCGCTCGTTCGTCGACGCGATGGAGCGGCTCGGGGCCGAGACCACGCGGCTCGTCGCGCTGTTCGACGAGCACGGCGTACGGGCGATCGAGGCGCGGCCGGTCACCGAGGACGACGGTCGCACGGCCGATGCGGTCATCTCGACGTTCAACGAGGTCACGAGGCTCGTCGACGAGCTCGGCGCGACGGTGTACGCGTTCGTCAGCACCGACTCCCGTGACGAGCGGGCGCAGCGACTCCTCAGCCGCCTCGAGACCGATCAGGCCCGCATCACGCCACTCCTGGCCCGCCTCGCCGACTGGGTCCACGCACTCGGTGTCGGCGACCTCGCCCGGGTCAGCGCCGAGGTCGAGCAGCACCAGGGTCCGCTCCTGCGGCTCGACGAACGGTCCGCGCACCAGATGAGCGAAGCCGAGGAAGGGCTCTACGCCGAGCTCAGCACGACGGGATCCGGGGCCTGGGCACGACTTCAGCGCGACGTGACCTCACAGCTGGCGACCGACGTCTCGATGCCCGACGGTTCGACCGCCCGGCTCCCGATGCCGGCCGTGCGCGGACTCGCCACCTCGTCCGACCCCGAGGTTCGCCGCGCCGCATACGACGCCGAGCTCACCGCATGGCCGACCGTCGCCACCCCGGTCGCCGCGGCGATGAACGCCATCAAGGGCGAGGCCAACGCCGTCAACCGGCGACGCGCGTGGGCGCGACCACTCGATGCGTCGCTGTTCGCGAACAGCGTCAGCCGGGCGACCTTCGACGCGATGCAGGCGGCGATCGTCGAGTCGCTCCCCGACTTCCGCCGCTGGATGCGCGCCAAGGCGGCGCTCCACGGGCACGAGGGTGGCCTGCCGTGGTGGGATCTCGTCGCCCCGCTCCCCCAGGTTGCATCGTCGATCGGCTGGGCCGAAGGGATCGATTGGGTCCGGTCGGCGTTCGCGACCTACAGCGACGATCTCGCCGGTCTCGTCGACCGGGCGCTGGCCGAACGGTGGATCGACGCCGGACCCCGCGACGGCAAGAACGGCGGTGCGTTCTGCATGTCGTTCGTCGAGGGCCGTTCGCTCGTGTTGCTGAACTGGTCTGGATCGCTCGAATCGGCCCAGACCACCGCCCACGAGCTCGGGCACGCCTACCACAACACGACGCTCGCCGGCCGCACCCCACTCCAGCGGCGACCGCCGATGGCCCTCGCCGAGACGGCGAGCATCTTCTGCGAGACCTTGACCGTCGAAGCCGGTCTCACGCGACTCGACGGACTCGACCGCCTGGCGCTGCTCGACGTCGATCTCGCCGGTTCCAACCAGGTCGTCGTCGACATCCACTCGCGACTGCTCTTCGAGCAGCAGGTCTTCGAGCGCCGCCGCAACGGTGCCCTCGGTATCGGTGAGCTGAACGAGCTGATGCTGGAGGCACAGGAGGCTGCGTACGGCGACGGTCTCGACCTCGCGACCCGACACCCGTACATGTGGCTGCTCAAGCCGCACTACTACGGCAGTCACTTCTACAACTGGCCGTACACCTACGGGCTGCTGTTCGGGCTCGGCCTGTACGCCCGATACCGCGACGACCCCGAGCGGTTCCGCGTCGGCTACGCCGATCTGCTCTCGCGGGCCGGCATGGACACCGCCGAGGAGCTCGGACAGCGGTTCGGCCTCGACGTCACCGATCCGGCGTTCTGGACGGCCTCGCTCGATGTCTGCCGCAGCCGGATCGTCCAGTACGAGCAACTCGCCGCCGAGGTGATGTGACGGTGACGCCGAGGAGGGGGTCACGGTACGACGTCACGCGCGACGACCTCGCCGTCGTCCTCGAGGGGCAGCCCCGGTACCGCGTCGACCAGGTGTGGCACGGGCTCTACGAGCAGCTCGCCGAACCAGCGGAGCTCACCAACCTGCCGAAGTCGCTGCGAGCCGACCTCGTCGAGCGCCTCCCCACCGCCCTCGTTCCCGTGGGCGAGTCGGTCGGCAACGACGGCGACACGGTCAAGTTCCTCTGGGAGCTCGACGGCGGCAGCCGCGTCGAGACGGTGCTCATGCTCTACCGGGACCGGGCGACGGTGTGCATCTCGAGCCAGGCGGGCTGCGCGATGGCGTGCGGCTTCTGCGCGACTGGCCAGGCGGGGTTCACCCGTCACCTGACCACCGGGGAGATCGTCGAGCAGGTCGTGCGCGCGAGCCGCCGCGCCCGGGCCGTCGGGCGACGGGTCTCGAACGTGGTCTACATGGGCATGGGCGAGCCGCTGGCCAACGAGGCCACCGTGTGGGAGTCGGTCGAGCGGCTCCACGGCGACCTCGGGCTGTCGGCGCGGCACATCACGATCAGCACGGTCGGGATCCTGCCCGGCATCCGAGCGCTCGCCCGGCGTCCGCTGCCGGTCAACCTCGCCGTGTCGCTCCACGCCGCGAACGACGAGCTCCGCGACGAGCTCGTGCCGATCAACCGTCGCTATCCGATCGACGACCTCGTCGACGCCTGCCGCGAGTACCTCGACGCGAAGAACCGTCGGATCAGCTTCGAGTGGGCGATGATCGACGGGGTCAACGACCGTGACCGCGACGCCGCCGAGCTCGCGGCGCTGTGCCGCCGGTTGCGTCCTCGGGCCCACGTCAACCTGATCCCGCTCAACCCGACACCGGGCTATCCGACACGCGGGTCGAGCCCGAAGCGCGTGCACGAGTTCCGCGACCTGCTCGAGTCGCTGGGGGCCAACGCGACGGTGCGCCAGAACCGCGGCACCGAGATCGACGCCGCGTGCGGTCAGCTCGCTGCCGGCCGGCCCGTGACGTTGTCCCCCACGCGTCCCGCCGCGACCTGACCGACGGGCCGGGGAGCCGTCACTCCGGTTCGACGCGGTCGAGGTACTTGGGGTTGGCGACCGCGAGCTTGTCGCGGACGCTCGCCCACACCAGGTCTCGCACCTCCTCGAGTCGCGTGTCGAGCGATCCGTCGCGGATCGCGGCAGCGAGCTCGGCATCGTCCGCGACCCCGAGCTGCTCGAGACGTCTGGCGTGTGCACGAGCCTGCGCCGGGCCGACCTCGAGCTCGCGCTCGACGATCGACAGCACGTTCGTCGCGACCCTGGCGTGGAATCGGTTGGGCGGCCGGTCGCCGCTCGCATCTCGCTCGATCCACTCCCGAACCGCTTCCACGAGCTCGCGGGCCGTCGGCACGTCGTGCGGCATCATCACCGTCCCTCCATCACCAGCGCCACGTCACCACCGACCTTGCAGGGCGAGGAACAGATCGTGCTCGTTCTCGCACACCCGCCGCCCGATCGCCGCCAGCTCGTGGCTGCGCGCCAGCCCGGATCGGTGCGACTCGGCCTGCATGATGCACATGATCCCCCACCGGAGGATCCCGTTCACCTCCGACCACCGCAAGGTCTCGCGGTCGATCTCGACGCCCGACTCGTCGGCGTAGGCGCGCAGCAGGACGTCACGATCGGCCACCCCGGCGACGGGTCTCGGCGAACCGAACCGCCAGGCCGGGACGCACAGCCAGCCGAGGTCCTCGACCGGGTCGCCGAGGTGGGCGAGCTCCCAGTCGATCACGGCGGCCAGTCCCCGGTCGGCGACGATGACGTTGCCCAGCCGGTAGTCGCCGTGCACGACCACGGTATCGCCCGTCGTCGGGGGACGGTGCTCCTCGAGCCACCGGTAGGCGAGCTCGAAGGCGGGGTGCGGCTGACCGAGCTCGTCGAGGCGCTGCCGGTAGGTCTCGAGTGGGTCGATCAGGGCCAGGCCCGGCACCGAGTCGGGGCGGATCCGATGCACCCGGGCGAGCGCGCGCCCGAGGTCGGCGGCGAGTCGGTCGCGTGCGACGGCGAACCGATCGTCGCGGAGGATCTTGCGGGCGATGGTCTCGCCGGGGATGAACCGGGTGACGAGCGACGATACCCCGCCGGCGTCGACCACGTGGGCGACGAGCGGCGGGACGGGCACACCCTCGGACGCGGCGGCGCGGAGGATCGCGGCCTCGATCGCCATGTCGTGCACGGCACCGGTCCGTTGCCGCTGCACGACGTGGGCCACACCGTCGACCTCGCAGCGCCACGTCTCCCGCGACGCCCCGCCGGTCAACCGGACGAGATCGCGCACCTCGCCGTTGCCGACCGCCTCGGCCAGCACGGCACGGATGTGACCGTCAGCGGTCGCGGTGTCCATGCGCGACAGCTTGGCGTGTCAGCAACCAGCGGCCCGCACCGAGGGGTACGGGTTGACCGGGACCCCGCCGCCCGGACGGATCTCGAAGTGCAGGTGCGGCACACCGGTCGCGTTGCCGGTGTCACCGACGTAACCGATCACCTGTCCCTGCTCGACGCGCCCGGGAACCCCCTCGTAGGCAGCGAGGTGCGCGTAGTAGTAGCGGTTCCCGTTGTCACCGAGGAGGGAGAGCGTGATGCCACCGAGCGTGTTGCTGCGGTGGGCCACCGTGCCACCGACGACGGCCTGCAACGGGGTGCCGGTCGGGGCCAGCATGTCGGTGCCCTGGTGGCGGCGGCCACCACTGCGCGGCGAGCCCCACGTGTCGCCGTATGCGGACGTGCCCTGCACCGGGCAGATGATGCTGTCGAGGAACCCCGTCCCCGCCGCCCGCGGGTTGGTGCCACCGCCACCACCACCGGTACGGCCCCCCGCCGCACCGCCGCTGGCACCGATGTTCCCGG
>DATHUU010000007.1:0-7478 GCA_035461925.1 Ilumatobacter sp. | reverse complement strand
CCACTTCATCTCGAACGGCAGGTGGGAGATGAGCAGGATGTCGACGAAGCTCTCGTGGTTGGCGACGACCACGTACGGGTTCCGCGGGTTGTCGGGGACGGTGCCCGAGACCTCGAAGTGCCACAGCGGGTTGAGCTTCTGGTGGACGACGGTGAGCTTCCGGAACAGGTAGCCGGCCCGGTATGCGGCGGGGTCGAACGGGAGCGTGACCAGACGGACGATCGCCACGAGCGGCGTCCAGACGATGATGACCACGAAGAGCACGAACCATGCCCAGATGCTCAGGACCGTTCGGGCGATGGAGGAGGAGACCAGCCGGGGCACGGTGTTCGAGCGTATCCATTCGAGCCCCACGCGCCCGTACGCCACGGTGATCCGTGGCGTCCGGGTGTCAGATTGCTGAACGACGCCAGCAGAGCGTCAGTTGGGGTGCCGGATCGCCAACGCGTCGACCTGCAGCTCCGTCGCACTGGCGGCTGTCCTTCGGCGGCGAGCTGCTTCGTTCGCCGGGCACAGCGGACCTCGACGATCTCGACGAACGCCTTCAACAGACCGACTCAGCCGGTGGCCTAGTGTGCGGGGTGGTCGTGACCAGCGCCACGACCACCCCGATCTGGTGTACCCGCAGCACGGACAGGAACGAGACGATGACCACGAGCGACATCCCGGATGGTTCGAACGATCGGCAGGAGATCCGGCACCGTGACGTCGTGGTCGGTGTCGACGAGTCCGAGACCGCCCGCCGCGCCGCGGAGCGGGCCGCACAGGTCGCCGCAGCGATGCAGGTCGGACTCCACCTGGTGACCTCGATCGACGGCTTGGTGCTGCGCGCCTCGCCGCTGGCCGCGCCGCTCGCCCCGGTCGAGGCAATCGCCATGGCAGGCCACGATCCCGTCGCCGAGGCTCAGCGGCACATCGCCGAGCTCGGGCGTTCGTTGCCCCACGACGACATCACGATCACGAGCGGGCACGGCTCACCGGCCGAGCTGATGTGCTCGGTCGCCGCCGAGCACGACGCCGGCACGATCGTCGTCGGGAACCGGCACGTCCAAGGTGCCGGTCGGGTGCTCGGCTCCGTGGCCACGGCGGTGCTGCGACGAGCGAACGTGGATGTGCTGGTGGTCGGGTCGACCACGTCGACGGCTCCGGCCGGGGACGCCATCGTCGTCGGGGTCGATCGCAGCGACACGGCCAGGGTGGCGGCCCGGCGGGCAGCCGAATGGGCGGCCGCATTGGACGCCGAGCTGCGCGTCGTGATGTGCGTCGAGCGGTCGAGCACCGTCGATGTCCGGGTCGGCGGCGACCGCTTCCACACCGACTGGCTGGGTGACGCCGAGCAGTACTTGCGCGACCTCGTCCGGACGCTGGGGCACGACCGCGTGACGACGACGGTCGCCGATGGTCGGCCGAGCCGCTCGCTCTGCGACGCTGCGGCCGAGCACGGTGCCGGGACGATCGTCGTGGGCAATCGTCGGGTACAGGGGGCGAGCCGGGTGCTCGGTTCGGTGGCGGGCGACGTGCTCCGTCACGCCCCCTGCGACGTGTTGGTCGTCAACAGCGTCCGGGGGTGACCCGCCACCCGGATCCAGCCGGCCGGCTCAGGCCGAGACGACGTCGGCGTGGTGGCGGGCGACGAGGTCGGGGTAGCTGCGGTTGAAGTAGTTCCACAACTGTTCGCCGTACGTCTCGGTCCCGGTCGAGCGGACGCCCCGGTCACCGGCGAGCAGCTCGTCGCGCTTGGCCATGAACCCCGCTTCGCGGTGGTGGGGACTCGCTGCGACCGCCTCCGCGAAGCGCGGGTGGAGTGGCAGTGGGTCGAGGCGCGTCCGGAGATCGGGCCCGTGGAAGTACCCGGAGGTGTATCGCTCGGCCGGCGAGATGACGCGGTGGTTGGTGGCCACGAAGTAGTTGCCGGTCATCGACTGGAGGATCTCACCGAGGTTGACCACGATCGCGTCGCGAGACGGCGGCACGTCGATCCAGTCGCCATCCTGGTTCTGGGCCTGGAGGCCCTCGACGTCCGGCTGCCAGAGGAGGGTCAGGAAGCCCGCATCGTGGTGCGCGTTGACCCCCGCCTCGCCCTCGGGCGTCGCCGGGTAGTGGATGAGCTTGACGAGCGACATCCGCCGCTCGCCGAACAGCCGGTCGAGATGGTCGGGCTCGAGTCCGAGACCCACGCACATCGCAGCCATCAGCCGGTCGGCGATCGCACCCATCTCGCGCTGGAACCGCTCGACGAGCGGGCGGAACGAGGGGAGCACGTCGTCGGGCCATTGGTTCGGGCCTTCGAGCCGGAGGAAGACCGGGCGGACGTCGCCGGGGTGCGGCGGGTGCGCGGTCCAGACGTCGACCTGCTCGCGGTGGTCGACGTTGTTGTCGGTGAGCTCTGAACCGAGCCGCTCCCAGCCGCGGAACCACGGCGAGCGGTCCTTGTCGATGGTGGCCTTGACCTCGTCGGGCAAGGCGAAGAACGCCTGCATCGTCGAGAAGTAGTCGTCGACGAACCCGGGGTCGACACCGTGGTCGACGAGCTGGAAGAACCCCACCTCGTGGCAGATCCGGCACAGGACGCCAGGGTCGAGCGAGGCGAGCGACACGACCGGGATCTCCTGGAACGCCATGGGGAAACGCTAACCCGGAACGGGCGTCCGCGAGGCGTTCGGGAGGAGTCCGACCTCCCGCGAACGGGTCAGCGGAAGTCGGAGCGGACGAAGAGATCGCTGGCGGGGGTGGCGCCGGCGATGGCGTCGGCGGCGAGGATCGCCGCGGCAGCGGTGTAGGAGCTGTGCTCGTCCGCCGGGAACACCAGCCGCTCCGGATGGACCAGACCGGTGAGGTACGAGCCGTCTTCCTGACGGTGCGGTCGCGTCCATCGCAGCAGATCGCAGGCCGTCGCGAAGTCCCCGATCGCGGCGAACGAGAGGCTCGCCTCGGCGGTCTCCGACGCGGTCACCCACGGCTCGTCGAACACGCACCGGATACCGAGCCCCTCCATCGCGAAGGTCGGCCAGCCCTCCGCCAGCCGCGCCTTGGCGGCCTCACCCTGGATCGCGCCGGTCAGCACCGGGTAGTACCAGTCCATCGCCCAGCGGGTCTTCGGCTGGAACGACCGCGGCGAGTAGGCGATGAGGTTGGTGATCGTGTCGGCCACCTCCACCCAGTCGGGTCGCGCCGAGCCGGTCGCCAACCCGACCGCGGCACCGCACCGCAGGGCGTGCTGGATCGAGGACGACCCGGTGACCAGCGCGTAGTCCCAGGTTCGGGTGCCGTCCTCCTCGACGGCCCACAGCACGAGGCCGTCGTGCCGGCGCAGCCCGAGCACGCAATCGAGCGCCCGCTCCACCGTCGGCCAGAGGTTGTCGACGAAGCACCGGTCGCCCGTGATCCGCCAGTGGTGCCACACGCCGGTCGCGATGTATGCGACGACGTTGGTGTCGACCTTGGCCGCCGCGACGGTGTCGTCGCGATCTCCGTCCGGGAGGTAGTAGTTGTGCCAGCTGCCGTCGGGCCGTTGGATGTCGGCGAGCCACTCGTAGGCGTGCTCCGCCTCGGCGTGGAAGCCAGCGATGTCGAGCGCCATCGCCGACTCGACGTGGTTCCAGGGGTCGCAGTGGCCGCCGGGCCACCACGGGATCATGCCGCTCGACGTCTGCAGCCGAGCCAAGTGCTCGCCGGACGCGACGATCTCGTCCCGCGACAGCACACCGGGCAGGTGGGGGATCGTCATGCGTGTGCGCCTTCTCGATCGTCGGCAGGGGCGCCGGCCCGGTCGGCGGGTCGGTCGGCGGGTCGGTCGGACTTGGTCCCGTAATGGACCGAGCTCTTGCCGATCACGGGGGAGAGCACCTTCTCCGCCACGCGTGTGCTCGTCGGTTGCTCGACGATGTCCCATTCGAGGAAGCGACGGTAGGTCGCGACCGCTGGGTGCTGGTCGTTGCGCACACCGACGGCGCACTTCAGCCACCAGTACGGGGAATGCAGCGCGTGGGCACGGTGGTAGCCGTCGACGTCGAGGCCGGCGGCGCGCATCTTCGCTCGTAGCTCGGTGCGCGTGTAGATCCGGACGTGGCCGCCGGCCGCCTTCGGTGCGTGGTACTCGTCGCTCAGCTTCCAATTCACGATCTCGGGCAGCCACGCCGGCACCGTCGCCGCGAAGCGTCCGCCCGGCTTGAGCACTCGCACCATCTCGGCCAGGGCCGTCACGTCGTCCTGGATGTGTTCGAGCACCTCGGACGTGATCACCACGTCGAAGCTGGCGTCGGGGAACGGAAGCCGGCACGCATCACCGCGGAGCACGCCGATCAGCCTGTCGGCGGTGATCTCGCCGGCCGCGACCATCGCCTCGAGCGTGTCCTTGGTCTGGACGACCTCGTCCGGGGCGTAGTCGAGCGCGACCACGTGCGCTCCGCGCCGAGCGCACTCGTACACGTGGCGACCGAACCCGGCGCCCACGTCGAGCAACCGGTCGCCGGGTCGCAAGCCCAACTGTTCGAAGCGGATCGTGAGCATCGGAGATCAGATGCGACCGTTCGCGGCGAGCTTGCGGACGTTCCGGGGCATCGCCAGGACCTCGCGGTACTGCTCGACGGTCAGCTCGGCGCACCGGCGCCACGTCCATCGCTCGATGACGCGCTGGCGGCCGGCTGCACCGACCCGGGAGCGGGCATCCGGGCTGGACAGGGCGGAGCGGATCGTGTCGGCCAGCGACTCGGCGTCGCCTTTGCGGCAGCGGAACACGGTCTCACCGTCGGTGCCGGTCACTTCGGGCAACGCCCCACCGTCGGTCGCGACCAACGGTGTGCCGGAGCACATCGCCTCGATCGCGGGCAGGCTGAACCCCTCGTAGAGGCTCGGCACGACGGCCAGCTCGGCCTCGCTGTACAGCTCGACGATCCGCTCGTCGGACACGCCCGAGACGAAGTCGATGTAGGGCATCAAGCCGTACTGGTCGATGAGATCCATCGACTTCCCCGGCTTGGGCTTGCCGATGATCGTGAGGGTCAGCTCGTGGCCGTCGGCGCGGAGCTTCGCCATCGCCTCGATCAGATAGGCGAGTCCCTTCAGCGCGACGTCGGCCGACGCGGTGGTGATCAGACGGCCGGGTATCCGGTCGACGCCGTCGATCGGCCGGAACAGGTCGGGATCGACCCCGACGGGGACGAGGCGCATCCGGTCGAGGTCGACACCCATGTCGGTGTGGATGTCCTGGATCGAGTTCTCGGAGACGACGACGACGCGTGGCAGCTTCGAGGCGACCTTGCCCTGCATCTTCACGAACCCGTACCAGCGGCCGATCGACCACCGCTTGAATCGGTTCGGGGCGGCCTCCATCTCGAGCATCCGATCGCGGGTGATCGGATGGTGGAGGGTGACGATCAGCGGGATCTTCTCCTCGAGCTTGGCGATGCCGTATCCCAGGCACTGGTTGTCGTGGACGAGGTCAAACTCGCCGAGCCGCTGCTGGAGGTGGGCGTTGACCCGGGCGCTGAACGCCAGGGGTTCCGGGAACTGCCCGGTCGAGAAGACGGCCGTCTCGAGGAAGTCGTACCGCGTCTTGAACTCCCAGTAGGCCGGGAAACGGCCCGGGTACTGGTCGTTGAACAGGTCGAGGCTGGGCAGCTTGGTCAGCGCGACGCGGTCGTCGAGGACCGGGTACGGCTGTCCGGCGAGCACTTCGACCGAGTGTCCGAGATCGACGAGCGCCTTGGTGAGGTGACGGGTGTAGATGCCCTGGCCGCCGACGTGGGGCTTGCCGCGGTAGGTCAGGTAGGCGATCGAGAGCGGCGCGTTCGGGTCGAGACCTGCCTGAGGCATCGGGACAGGCTATCGGCGGCCGGTTACCGACTGGTAGGCGTGGGCTCCGGGCCGAACGGTCGCCGGACACACCCGAGGTGATCGACGGTTCAACGGTCGACGAGCTGGATCTGGAACCACGCCTCGTGCGACTGACCCGGCTCGAGGATCCGCGGTGCGATGTTGAACGCGTCGGGCGGGCCGGTCTGGGGTTCGACGCACGTCGCATGCGGCAGCTCGTCGAACACCACCCAGTGCGTGCAGTCGGAGGTCAGCTGGAGCTCGATGTCGTCGATCGTCACGGCCACCGGCAGAGAGTTGATGAAGCAGTCGTCCCACGGACGGTTCGGCACCGCCATGAGCTCGCGGATGGCGATGCCGTCGTCGTCGCGTCGGTACATGCGAGCCGGGTGGAACTCCAGCCGGCTGGGCTTGCGGAACCACGGGTGCCACCCGAACGACACCGGGAACGCCTTCTGTCCGGCAGCCACCTCCATCCGCAGGAGCACGCAGTCGTCGATGACCGACACGTCGTGTGTGACGTGACCTCCGAACGGCCACCGTTCGTCGGTCGGTAGCTCGAGGTCGAGCCTGACCCGATCCGGCTCGTCGACGGCGACCGTCCACACGGACGAGAAGCCGACCCCGTGGATCGCGTGGTCGCCGAAGTTGATCGGCAGCTCGTACTCCTCACCCCGGAACCTGAACCTGCCGCGTCGGATCCGGCCGGCCCACGGAACCATCGGGTACGCCCCCCACCCCGTCGGCGTCGGCGACCCGTCCGGGAGCCGCAACCTCGCGGGCACCTCCTCGCGTCCGATCAGGATCGGAGTCCCGTGGGCCCGGACCTGCGCGAGCCGCCCGCCCGCCCGCGGGTCGACATCGATGCTGATCCGGTCGCTCGAGATGCGCAAGGGCGGTTCCACCCGCCCATTGTCGCCGATTCGGCCGGACGTGCGAGGCTTCCGGCATGCGCGGACTGGTGCAACGAGTGGTGCGGGCCGCCGTCGACTCGCGCAGCGACGGTGATTGGGAGCGCGTCGGCGAGATCGGTCCCGGGCTGTGCGTCCTCGTCGGAGCCACCCACGACGACACCGATCGCATCGCCGACCAGCTCGCCGACAAGGTGTGGCACCTCCGCATCCTCGACGACGCCGATGGTGTCATGAACGTCTCGCTCGCCGGCCGCCACGAGTCGGGTCGTGCGGCGGAGGTCCTGGTCGTCTCGCAGTTCACGCTGTACGGCAACACCGACAAGGGCCGCCGTCCGAGCTGGGTCGACGCCGCCCGACCCGAGCAGGCCGAGCCGCTCGTCGACCGCGTCGTCGCCCGGCTGCGGGAGAGCGGCGCGGTCGTGGCCGCCGGCCGCTTCCGGACGGAGATGCGCGTCGAGATCGTCAATGACGGCCCGGTCACGATCATGCTGGAGGTCTGATCTGCCGCAGGTCTGATCTGCCGCCGGTCTGATGTGCCGGGTGCCGTCGTCGCTACTGGCGATGCGTGGCGAACTCGATCACCCGCTCCATCACACCGGGACCGACCTTGTCGACCGATCCGGCGTCGAACGGTGGCTGCGGGTCGTACTCGATCATCAGCTGGCAGGCCTCGGCGGCGGTCCGATCGAACAGGAGCTCCATCAGGCGCAGCGCCATGTCGATGCCGCTCGACACGCCGGCCGCGGTGAT
>DATHUU010000006.1:0-10464 GCA_035461925.1 Ilumatobacter sp. | reverse complement strand
CCCGAACCGGTAGGCGCCGTGGGCCACGGCGACGCCTTGCTGCTCGGGGATGTTGGCCGCGAGGTGCTCCGCGACCTGGTCGATCTCCGGGAGCTCGCGGGTCCGGGAGCTCGCCCACTGCGTCGTCCATCGCTTGATCTGGCGCTCGACGTAGCCGTCCTTGCGGGCCAGGTCGCCGAGTCCGATCTCGTCGACGTCGGCGTCGTGGAGGTCGGCGAGCACGTCGATCAGGTGCTCGGCGGCCGGCCGTCGCAGGTCCTCCGGCAACAGGCTGGCCTTCTCCGGCGAGTCGAGGACCTCGCCCTCGACGTACGACATCACGTAGAACGGTGCACCGTTCACCGCCTCGTCGGTGCACAGCCCGAGGGTGCGAGGTACGGGGACGCTCGTCCGCCCGACCGCGGTGATCAGCCGGTGCTCGCGGGCCATGTCGTGTGCCGTGGCGAGGACGTGTCCGGTCGGGGGACGTCGCAGCACGGACCGCTCCCCGCCAGCGTCGGTCACGAGGAACGTCAGGTTCGAGCGGCCACCCGTGATGAGATCGAACCGGAACGGTGGGGTCGCGCCCTCGACGTGTTCGACGAGCCAGGCGCTGACGCGATCATGATCGATGCCCTGCACCCGTGCGACCGTAGTGCGGTCGCCCCGCCGGCGCGCGACCGGCGTCAGCCGGGCCGGCCCACCGCGGTGACCTTGTTCCAGCTCACGTTGGCGACCTTGACCGTCGTCCCGGAGTTGGGAGCATGGACCAGCTGCCCACCGCCGAGGTAGATGCCGACGTGGCTGATCGGCGAGTAGTAGAAGATCAGATCGCCGGGCTGCGCTGCGGCGGCCGGTACGCGCGGGGTGGCCGCCATCTGGGCCCGCGAGTTGCGCGGGAGGTAGACGCCTGCCTTGCCCCAGGCGAAGTGGGTGAGCCCGGAGCAGTCGTAGCTGTCGGGGCCGGCGGTCGCGTACCGGTAGGGCTTGCCGAGCTGGCTCAGCGCAGCGTCGATGGCCACGCCGGCGAGACCCGAGACGGCCGGGACGTTGGACGGCGGAGGCGGGGGCGCCGCTGCGGGCGCGGGAGCCGCTGCGGGCGCGGGAGCCGCCACCTCGGCGCCGCCACCGTCACCGTCACCGCCGCCACCACCACCACTGTCGCCACCACTGTCGCCACCACTGTCGCCACCACCACCGCCGGTCTCACCCGTCGCTGTGCCGGCGTCGCCGCCGGTGTTGCCACCGCTGGTCGACGCCTGTGCTTGCTGGGCGGCGAGCTCGGCCTGGAGCGCTGCCCACGCCGCCTCGGCGCGTCGCTGCTCCTCCTCCTCGATCAGCTGCCCGAGCCTGGCCTCGGCCTCGGAGCGGCGCTGTTCGTACTCGGTGGTGCGCTGTTCGGTCTGCTGCCGCTTCTCCTCGATCGTGACCTGGACCGCCTCGACCTGTTCCCGCTTCGACTGGAGATCGGCGCGCTCCTCCTCGAGCTCGGCGATGAGCTCGTCGAGGTCGTCGGTCGTCACCGTGCCGACCGAGAGCGCCACCCGGCTGTACTGGTCGCGTCGCAGCCCGTCGCCGTACACGGCCGCGTTGGAGAACAACGGACCGAGCACGTCCTGACCGGACCCGGTGAATGCCCGCACGGCGACCTCCGACAGGTCGCCGCGGAGCTCGTCCAGCTGGGCCTCCTTCGCGGCGACGTCGGCCTCGGCCTCGGTCACCTCGACGGTGAGCTGGCGAAGGTTGTCCTCGGCCTCGGCCCAGTCCTCGGCCAGGATGTCCGCCTGCTCGTGGAGCCGATCGAGCTCGTCGACGATCCGCTCGACCTCCCGCCGTTGGTCCTCGACCGTGGCACGGGCGACTTCGGGGAACATCAGGGGAGCCGCCAGCGTCATCGCGGCCACGACGACCGTGACACGGACCAGGCGGGCTCGCGAGCGGTGCGAGAGCAGAGCAGACATGACGGTGCAGAAGTGTATCGAGTGTTACGAACACGTTGCGAACAGGCCGCGGATGTTTCGGGGGACGGCACGTCGGGCCAGCGGCCCCGACGAGGTCAGGTCACTCCCACTCGATCGTTCCCGGCGGCTTCGACGTGACGTCGTACACCACCCGGTTGACGCCGGGGACCTCGTTGATGATGCGCTGCGACATCACCTCGAGCACGTCGTAGGGGACGCGCGCCCAGTCGGCGGTCATCGCATCGTCGCTCGTCACGGCCCGGATCACGATCGGATGTCCGTAGGTGCGCTCGTCACCCATCACGCCGACCGACCGGACGTCGGCCAGCAGCGCCGCGTACGACTGCCAGATCTCACGTTCGAGACCCGCCTTGGCGAGCTCGTCCCGCACGATCGCGTCGGCCTCCTGCAGCAGCGCGACCCGCTCCGGCGTGACCTCGCCGATGATGCGCACACCGAGTCCCGGGCCGGGGAACGGTTGCCGCCACACCATCTCGTCGGGCAGGCCGAGCTCGAGCCCGAGCGCCCGCACCTCGTCCTTGAACAGGTCGCGCAGCGGCTCGATCAGCTCGAGCTCCATGTCCTCGGGCAGGCCACCGACGTTGTGGTGGCTCTTGATGACCGCGGCGGTGCCGTCGGTGCCGCCGCTCTCGATCAGGTCGGGGTAGAGCGTGCCCTGGACGAGGAACTTCGCGTCGGACACCCCGCCCGAGTGCTGCTCGAAGGTCCGGATGAACTGCTCCCCGATCGCCTTCCGCTTCGCCTCCGGCTCGGTGACACCGGCCAGCGCGGCGAAGAACCGCTCCGACGCGTCGGCATGGATCAGCTCGATCCCGAGGTTGCGGCGGAACGTCTCGACGACCTGCTCGCTCTCACCCTTGCGCATCAGCCCGGTGTCGACGTAGATGCACGTGAGCTGCGGCCCGACCGCCTGGTGCACGAGCGCCGCCGCGACCGACGAGTCGACGCCGCCCGACAGCCCGCAGATCACCCGCGCGTCACCGACCCGTCCTCGGATCTCGGCGACCTGGGTCTCGATCACCGAGCTCATCCGCCAGGTCGGCGAGCACTCGGCGAGGTGGTAGAGGAACCGCTCGAGCACCGCCATGCCCCACGGCGAGTGCTTCACCTCGGGGTGATGCTGGACGGCGTAGATCCTCCGCTCGGGCGACTCGAACGCGGCGACGGGCGCGTCGGGGGTCGAGGCCGTCGCGGTGAAGCCGTCCGGCACCTCGGTGACGGCGTCGAAATGGCTCATCCACACGTCCTGCTCGGCTGGGATCCCCTCGTGGAGCAGCTCGGAGTGCGACCCCCGGATCCGTGACATCCGGGCCCGGCCGTACTCGCCCCGCATCCCGCGTCCGACCGTCCCGCCGAGCTGCTGGGCGATGAGCTGGGCGCCGTAGCAGATGCCGAGGATCGGGACGCCGAGGTCGTAGATCGCCGGATCGAGCGACGGGGCGCCTTCGACGTGGACGCTCTTCGGCCCGCCCGACAGGATGATCGCGGTCGGTTCCTTGGCCGCGACCTCGGCGGCGGTGCTGCGGTGCGACACGATCTCGGAGAAGACGTGGAGCTCACGAACCCGACGGGCGATCAGCTGGGCGTACTGCGCCCCGAAGTCGACGACCAGGACCGAGTGTCGGTCACCCGCGTGGCGTGGGTCGTGTTCTTCTGGCTGGGCACGGGGTTCGTGGGCGTTCAAGATCCACGATGGTAGACAGTCCGGATGCCGATCCGCGCGTTCACGATGTCGCTGCTCACGACCGTGTTCGTGCTCGGATCCCTCGTCGGACCCGGTACCGGCGAGTTCGTCGCCGGCGGTGGCCCGCCGCCCGCGGACGTGGACCCGACGGCTGTCCTCGACATGGCCACGAGCGGGGGCACGGACGGGGACACGAGCGACGACACCACCCGTCCGACCATCAACGAGTTCTTCCCGGAGGAGCGTCCGCTCGGCGATTGCCTGAGCTCGCTCCCGAAGCCCGACTGTGGCAGCGAGGCACGGGGCGGCTGGCCCCAGACGGTCGTGTTCGTGGCGATCATCGCCGGGCTCGCGTTCATCGCCTGGCGGATCGTGGCCGGCTCGCGACGAGCCCGGCGAACCGGTTCGCCGCGACCCGATCGCCCGGTCACGCCGGGAACGCCAGACGCCACCACCGTTCCAGACGGGCGCGGTGGTGACCCAACGCCATGACGACGTGATTCCCCAGCGGGTCGTCGAGCAACGCGTCGAGCGGCTCGTCGACGTGCACCGTCACCTGGGTCCGGCACAGGTCGGGAGCGTCGCCACTGGCCTCGATCTGCCCTTCTGCGAACCAGTGCCGTTCGAGCCGATCGCCCCCCAGCCGCAACAACGTCACCGGACCCGGCGCGAACGTGCCGCGCAGTCCGATGCCCAGCCCACTCTCGAAGTGGGTGTGCAGCTCGAGGTCGTCGACCATCGACGGCGCGACGGTGCAGTGTGCGAGGAGCATGTGACCGGAGTCGACGTCGATGCGAGCCGGGTTCGCGATCCAGCTCGGCCGATCGAGCAGCTCCCGGACGAGCAACATCGCCACCGTCGACGCGATGTCACCCTCGCAGCCGGCGACGACACCGCGGTCGTTCAGCTCGGCGAGCGCGACACAGCCCGACGTGTGGAGGTCGGTGATGAAGTCGAAGCATCGCACGGCGACCGCGTCGAGCCGGTGCGCCTCGATCACCCGGGTCAGCGTGGGGTACATGGCCGCCGCGGCGACGGTCTCCAGGTCAGGTTCTCCGGACCCGCTGAACTTCACCGCGACCTCGTGCACCTCGACGTCCGGCGCATCCGGATGGTGTCGGATGGCCTCGCCGACGTCGACGTCGACGAGCTCGATCCCCCACTGCGCCTCGAACGACTTGCGATGCGGCACGCTCGCCACCAGCCAGTCGGACGGCTCCCCGATCAGGCCGAGTCGGGTGTGCTGGAACCGGTGGATCACCGCGAGGTCGGCGATCGTGGTCGCCGGCTCCCCCGGCTCCGACACCTGCACGATGCGCCCGGCGACGCCATCCCCTCGAAGTCGTGCGAGCGCCTCCAGCGACGCCGGCAGGCTGTTGTGGAGCGGGTGGGCGACGAGCACCACCGGCTCCCACGGCTCGGCGGTGTGGCGCCGGGCGACGAGATCGAGGATCGCCTGCTCGGTCCCGCCGGTCGCGACGACGATCACGTGCGGGGTGTGACGCTCGAACTCGTCGCCGGTCATGCGGCGACCGCCGAGCAGCTCGAGCTCGGCCGCCACCGGGGCGAGGATCCGATCGATCGATGCGGCGTCATGGAGTCCCGACGCCACCACGGAGTACATGAAGCCCTTCACGGTTCCACCCGATCACCAACCCGGGCCGCGGGCCAGAGCCGAAGGTCCGCGCTGTCGTGCCGACCGTCGCTACCGTCTCGGGTGTGACACCCGACGAGTTCCGCAGCGCCGGCCACGAGCTGATCGACCTCATCGCCGACTACCTCGGCGGCGTCGGCGATCGACCGGTCCTCCCCACGGTCGCGCCCGGCGAGGTCCGGGCGATGCTCCCTGAGCATCCACCGGCCGAACCCGAACCGTGGTCGGCGGTCCGTGCCGACGTCGAACGGATCATCGTGCCCACGGTCGCTCACTGGCAGCACCCCGGCTGGTTCGCGTACTTCCCCGCCAACAACAGCGAACCGTCGATCCTCGGGGAGCTGCTCGCGGCCGGCCTCGGCGTGCAGGGGATGAGCTGGGTCACGTCACCGGCGTGCACGGAGGTGGAGACCCTGATGCTCGACTGGATGCAGGAGCTGCTCGATCTTCCCGACCGCTTCCGCTCCACCAGCGAGCGCGGCGGCGGCGTCATCCAAGGGTCGGCGAGCGAGGCCGTGCTCGTCGCGATCCTCGCCGCCCGGTGGCGGGCGACGGCTGGGACGGTCAACGAGACCGGCGACACGTCCCGCCTCACCGCCTACACGACGTCGCAGGCCCACTCGTCGGTCGAGAAGGGCCTGCGGATCGCCGGGATCGGCACCGAGCGGATCCGCATCGTCGACCACGACGAGCGGTTCGCCATGCGCCCCGACGCGCTCGCCGCCGCGATCGAGGCCGACGTGCAAGGTGGGTTCGTCCCGTTCTTCGTGTGCTCCACCCACGGCACCACCTCGTCGATGGCGTTCGACCCGACGGCGACGATCGCCGACGTGTGCGGCCCGGCCGGCGCCTGGCTGCACGTCGACGCGGCGATGAGCGGCATCGCCGCTCTCGCACCGGAGCACCGATGGGTGAACGACGGCGTCGACGGGGCCGACAGCTACGCGACCAACCCGCACAAGTGGATGGGGGTGAACTTCGACTGCACGTTGTTCTGGACCGCGGACCGCTCGGCTCTGCTCGGTGCGCTCAGCATCCTCCCCGAGTACCTGCGCTCGTCGGCCGCCGAGTCGGGTGCGGTCATCGACTACCGCGACTGGCAGATCCCACTGGGCCGCAGGTTCCGGGCGCTCAAGCTGTGGTTCGTGCTCCGCCTGGACGGCGTCGAGGCGATCCGGGCGCGACTCCGGCGCGACATCGCGCTCGCGCAAGAGCTCGCCGCGTGGGTCGCCGGTGACGATCTGTTCGAGCTCGTCGCCCCGCATCCGTTGAACCTCGTCTGCCTGCGGGTCGCCGGAGCCGAGGACGCTCCGACCGACGCGCTCGTCGACGCGATCAACGCCGCCGGTCGGTTCCACGTCACCCGCACCGTGCTCGACGGTCGTTCGGCACTCCGGGTCAGCATCGGTGCCCGCAGCACCGAGCGCGAGCACATCGAGGCGCTCTGGACGGCGCTGACCGACGCCGCGGGCCGCTGACCGTGACACGGCCGAGGCCCGGGCGTCGCCCGGGCCTCGGCCGTGTCGAGTGTCGTGCGGTCCGGGATTGCCGTCGCGTCAGCTCTTTGCGTGGTCGCGGAGGGCGCGCACCTCGTCGTGCGCGCTCACGACCTCTCGCTGCTGGCGCTCGACCACGGTGCGCAGGTGCGCCGAGATGTCCTGCTCGAGCGCGTCGCGGTACTCGGACTTCGCGTGGTCCTCGCCCTGCTCGGCGGCCGAGAGGACCTGCTCGGCGCTGTCGCCGGTCAGCGCGTCCTTGATCGCCATCCAGCCACGATGGAGGGAGCCAGCGAGCGAACCCTCCTCGTCGATGTGGTCGCCGTACTGGGCAGCGAGCTGGCGCAGCTCGTCGGCGAACCGGCCACGCTGTGCGGCGAACTCGTGGAATCGGGGGGCGAGATCGGCGCGATCGGTGTCGACGAGCCGCTCGGCGGCCTTGGTGAACCCGGCCTTGCCGTCCTCGAGCGTCTCGATCAGATCCTGGGTGACCTTCTCGTCGGTGGACTTCGACATCAGCATCCTTCTTTCGTTGCAGTGGGTGGAAGGGGTGAGCGCAAGCGCACCCGTTCCGGTGGTACCCGATGCATCGCCGTGCGAACCGTCGTCCGCCACGTCGTCCGCCGAGGCCGCACGATCGGTTCGCGCCCGCAGCTGCCACGTCAGGCGAGAGAGCGCGACAAGAGGTCGAAGAGCATGCGCCCGGTGGCTCCCCAGATGGTCTCGTCGTCGAGGTGGAAGAAGTGCAGGACGCGATGGGTCGAGCCGAAGCCCCACGTCTCCGACCGGTACGTGTCGGGTCGCGTCAGCTCGGCGAGCGGCACCCACATGACCCGGTCGACCTCCATGGTCCGGCCGACCAGCTCGACGGGTGCGTCGACCACGCCGACCTTCGGCACGATGTAGCTGCGGCTCACGACCGTGTTGAGGTGCTCGAGCTCACCGTGCACGCGCACGCTGGCCGGATCGAGCCCCACCTCCTCGTGCGCTTCGCGGAGGGCGGTGTCGACGGGGGTTTCGCCGGGATCCATCCGTCCGCCGGGAAAGCTGATCTCGCCCTTGTGATGTCGCAGCGCCCGCGACCGCCGCGTGAGCAGGACCGACGGTCCGCGAGGCCCATCCGCCAGGGTCACGAGCACCGCGGAGTGGCGGGCACCGGGGAAGGCCGGCAGGAGCGGGTGGTCGTGCTCGGGCACCGATGCCAGGTAGGTGCCGAGATCGGCCGCCGCGCCGAACTGCCACGGTGGAGGCGGGCCGGGCTCCCAGTTGTGCGGGCGCGGGACGACTTGATCGCCACCGCGCCGGAGCGGGATCGGGGTCACCCAGCGCCGGAGCCGGGTGTCCAGCCCGACTCGATCAGCTCGTTCAGCACCTCGGGGAGGCCGGCCGTCTTCAGGTTGGCGAGGACCTTGCCGGGCTGCTGCTCACCACGCTCGAACTCCTCCCAGGCCGTGAGCAGCTTGGTCAGATCGGGGGCGGGACGCTCGAACGACATGCACGCCAGCCTACGGCGGCGCTGGGGAACGTCGTCGATCCGAGTGCTCGACGAACACGGCTTGACGAACATCCGGGATTTCCTTATCGTTCGAGAAATGTCGGACGATGACGCCGAGGCTGCTCCGGGCGGGCGCGACTACGAGCTCGACGACGAGCTCGACGTCGGGACGCCGGACCGACTCAAGGCGCTCGGCGACCCCCTGCGCGGTCACATCTGCGACCTCGTGCTCGAGCGTGCGATGTCGGTCACCGAGATCGCCGAGCGGGTCGGTCGACCGCGGGGTTCGGTCGCGTACCACGTCGACGTCCTCGTCGACGCCGGGCTGCTGCAGGTCACGCACACGCGCCGGGTGCGCGCCGTCGACGAGCGGTTCTACGGTCGAACGGCGCGCACCTACCTCCTCCCCGACCTCCCCGGTGAGATGCCGCTGCTGCAGGAGATGATGGCCGAATACGACCACGACGCAGCTGCGCGACTGGCGGCCGAGGGCTGCGAGGACCGGACCCTCGACGGCCCGGTGTTCACGACGTACCGCCGGGCTCGGATCCCCACGGCGCGCGCTGCCGACTACGTGCGACGACTGAACGAGCTCACCCTCGAGTTCATCGACGAGCGACGCGACGGTGACCTCGAGTTCGGCCTCTTCGTGTCCGTGTTCCCCACCAACCGCCCTGTGGGCGCCCGGCGCCCCACCGACACCAGCACCGTCATCAGCGACGAGGGTTCGACATGACCGATCTCGACACCAGCGACCGCGACGACACCGGCGCGACCGGCGTCGCCGCCGCACCTGCCTCACCCGACAAGGACCGTCTCGGCGCGAGCTACTACAAGCTGTTCACCGGGACGGTCGTGTCGAACCTCGGCGACGGGATCGGCACGGTCGCGTACCCCTGGCTCGCATCGGCGATCACGCGCAACCCGATCCTGGTCGCGCTCGTCGCGGTCGCGCAGCGGCTCCCGTGGCTCGTCTTCACCTTGCCCGCCGGGGTGATCACCGATCGGGTCGATCGCCGCAAGGCGATGATGTGGATGGACGTGCTGCGGGGCGTCCTCACCGTGGGCGTCGCGTTCGCCGTGCTCGGATCGCAAGGGGGGCTCCCCGGCCCTGACGAGGTCGACACCGTGGTCGGTACCCGTTGGGGCCTGCTCACCATGGTGCTGGTCGCCACGCTGCTGCTCGGCATGGCCGAGGTGCTGCGCGACAACGCCAACCAGACCATCATCCCGAACATCGTCCGATCCGATCAGCTCGAGAAGGCGAACGGTCGGATCTGGGGCGTCGAGGCGGTCACGAACACCTTCGCCGGTCCACCACTCGGTTCGGTGCTCCTGATCGTGGCGTTCTCACTCCCGTTCTTCGTCGATGCGGCGACGTTCTTCGTCGCGGCCGCGATGGTGGCGCTCATCCCCGGGACGTTCCGAGCCCAGCGAGACCCGAACCGTCCCAGGCAGACGTTCCGGCAGGAGCTCGGCGAGGGCGTCCACTGGCTGATGGCCCACCCGCTCCTACGTCCTATGGCGATCATCCTCGGCCTCATGAACGGTGCCGGCATGATCGCGTTCGCCACGTTCGTGCTGTTCGCCCAGGAGGTCATGGAGGTCGGCCCGTTCCTGTTCACGGTGATCGGCTTCGGCGGCGCGATCGGCGGCCTCCTCGGCGGCAACGTCGCGCCCTGGGTCACCCGCCGCGTGGGATCGGGCACCGCGTTGGCGATCTCGATCGGCGGGCTCGCGGTCGTCCCGTTCCTCGTCGGTGCGATCGCCTGGTGGCCGGCGGTCCTCGTGCTGTTCGGCTTCGAGGCGTTCTTCGGGATCCTGTGGAACGTGATCACCGTCAGCCTGCGTCAGGCGATCATCCCCGAGGGTCTCCTCGGACGGGTGAACAGCGTCTATCGATTCTTCGCGTGGGGGATGATCCCCATCGGATCGGCGATCGGCGGCGTCTGGGTCTGGGTGATGGAACGCCAGGTCGACCGGGAGTTCGCACTGCGATCGACCTGGTTCCTCGTCGGCGCGATCCATGTCGCGCTGTTCCTGTTCGGACGGGCCAAGCTCACCACCGACAAGATCGAGGCGGCCAGGGCGGCAGCTACGACTCCGAGCGCTTCTTGACGACGTTCTTCCCGGCCACGTAGGCGCTCCCGGCCAGCCGTCCGGCCGTGCGGCCG
>DATHUU010000005.1:0-3179 GCA_035461925.1 Ilumatobacter sp. | reverse complement strand
AGCGCAGCGGCCGCCAGACGACGGTCGTCTCCGAGCTCGCGTGCCAGCGCGGCGGCTTCCGACACCGTGGTCGAGGCGTCGTCACCGGCGAGGCTCTGTGCCCGGGCCAGCTCGATCGTGATGTCGGCCCGCTCACCGAGCTCCATCTCGGGGTCGACGCGCAACGCCTGCTCGAACAGGTCCACGGCCTCGGCGAACGCCAACATCTGCATCGCCCGGCGGCCGGCGCGGACCACGATCTCGACGGTCCGGTGCAGATCGCCAGCCGGGGCCGCTGCGAGGTAGTGGTAGGCCAGCTCGCTGACGACGCTCTCGACGTTGGCGGCGTTCTGACGTTCGATCGCCGCGGCGACCCTGAGGTGGAGGTGCGCACGGCGCGTGGCGCTCACCTGCCCGAGCAGGGTCTCGGCGACCAATCGGTGAACGAACCGGTATTGACCGACCCCTCGCTCCTCTGCGAGGTTGGCGCTGATGGCGCTCTCGAGCTGATCGATCAGGCCATCGTGGTCGTCCATCACCGCCGCCAGCGTGGCCAGCGAGAAGTCGCGGCCCACCACCGCGGCGACCGTGAGCAGCTCGGTGGTGGCCGGGCCGAGCCGCCCGACGCGCCGACGGACCACTTCGGTCACGCTCGTCGGTAGCTGCCCGATCAGGCGCTCGGTACCGGCGTCGCCGGTGAGGTGACCGTCGCCGAGATGTCGGAGCAGCTCGATCGCGAAGAACGGGTTGCCCTCGGAGTGCTGATGGATCGCCTGGGTGACGGTCTCGACCCGGTCGGCTGCGACTCCGGCCGCCTCCACCAGCCCTCGGAGGGCACGCGTGTCGAGTCCCCGCAACGGCACGTTCTCGACGTCGGGGAGTCGGTGCAGATCGGCGATGACCCCGGTCACGTCCGGGTTCGCTGCAACGTCGGTGTCGCGGAAGGTGATGACGACGAGCACCCGCGACGGGAGGTCGACACAGAGGTGACGCAGCACGACGGCCGTCTGAGGGGCTGCCCAATGGAAGTCGTCGATGACGACGAGCACAGGTGCGTCGCGCGCGACCGTCGCGACCCACGACGTCACCGAGGCCGCCAACCGGAACTGCTCGGTACCGGGATCCGCCCGGATCGGCGCCGGAAGCCCGCTGACGAGGTCGCCGAGGTCGGGGATGATGCGCGTGAGCTCGCCGGGGGAGTCACCGAGGTCGACCTCGCCGTCATCGGTCCGGGCGTGGCGCACGTAGTGCAGCAGGGCCTCGACGAACGGCTGGTACGGCCCGCCGAGCCCTTCCTCGATGCGGCCCGCGAGCACCAGGCCGCCACCAGCGACGACCTCGTTGGCCAGCTCGGTGACCAGCCGCGTCTTGCCCACGCCCGGCTCTCCGCTGACGAGCCTCACCGCCGACGCTCCCGAGCTCGTTCGCCGCCACGCCGCTCGCAGCAGCTCCATCTCGTCGATGCGACCGCACAGGGCGCCGTCGGACGAGTTGCTGAGGAACGACTGGAGCGGGACGTCGGGGCCCTCGACCGTCTTGGACCGCCAGTCGACTCGCACGCAGTCGATCGGCACCTCGATGCCCTTGAGCGCCGGTGCTCCGATCGGGTGCGTCTCGACGTCGAACCGACTTCCGGCCAGCAGCCCGACGATCGACGTCGACAGGATCTCATCGGCTCCTGCGAGGTCGCACAACCGAGCCGCCTGCACGACCGGAAGGCCGTGAGCGTCGCCGTCCTCGTGGACCACGTCACCGGCGGCGACGCCGATCCGCACGTGGAGCTCGGGGCCGGCGCTGACCGTCCGGTTGCGCCGCTCGAGCGCCTGCTGGATCGCCACCGCAGCCTGCAACGCGTCGGACGCGCTGGTGAAGGTCGCCATGAAACCGTCGCCGAGCGACTTGACGACCCGACCCTCGAGCGCGCTGATGCCGTCCTTCACCAGGGTGTCGTGCTCGCGCCGGAGGCGGTCGGCGACCTCGTCGCCGACCGCACTGCGGATCGCCGTGCTCCCCACCAGGTCGGAGAACAGGATCGTCGCCGTCTCGATGTGCGCGTCCGTCACGAGCGGGCCGCCGCGAGTCGATGGGCACCGGCCGCCACCGCAACCAGTACGACGGTCGAGCCGGCGATCAGCCACGTGCTCGAGACGTCGGTGAGACCGCTGCCGATCGCCGCGTACGCGGCTGCCGGCACGACGCCGCCGACGAGCGCCGCAGGGACGAACAAGGCCAGGCGCATCCTCACCGCGCCCGCCGTGACTGCCGTCGTCTCGGCCACGAGTGGGATCGATCGCGATACGATCACGGCGACGATCGCCCGGCGGTGGGATTGGCGGGTGTGGTCGGGTGAGACGGTGGGGTCCCGGCGCGACAGCCGGGCCCCGGCACGGCCCAGGCCGTATCCGACGACGGCGCCGGCGAGCAGTCCCGCCGTGGAGACGACCGCCGCGGCCCAGAACCCCGCGAATGCACCGAGCGCGATCATCGCCGCACTCGACGGAACCGGCGCCACCGCGTCGAGCGCCAGGATCGCGAAGCCGATGCCCAGCGCCGCCTCACCGGCCTCGATGCGTTCGACCGGGTCCAGGACCGAGGTCGGGAGCACGACCAGTGCGAGGAGCGTCGTCGTCCCGACGACGGCGAGCGCAACGAGCGCCCAGGTTCGCCACGGCGTCGCCGAGTCGTCGCGCCGTTGCGGCGGTCTTGGCGCACCTCGCGACATCGGTTCGCTCCCCACGTCGGCATGCTACGACACCTCGTCTCACCTGCACGAGTGACCGATGAACCGCGCCGGCCGCAGTGCGCAGCTCCCTGTCCACCGCCTCGCCAAACCGTGGCAGCGATGCAGGGTTGACGAGCGTTCGGTTCCGCGAGCGGCTCGACGATGTCACGGATGTGATGCCCGCCCGCGAGTGGTGCGACGAAGGGCGAAGGCAGTCCATGGGACGTTCTGCACAGCGGGTCGCCCGACGACGAACTGCTCCGGACGATGGCCGAGACCATGCCTGGTCAGATCGTCTTCATGCCACTCGACGACCCACTCTTCACCGAGAGAACCGTCGCCGACAACTCCGAGGATGTCATCTACGTCACTCCGCTCGCCGAGCAGTTCGACGCCGTGATGCACTACGGAGTCGCCCATCGCATGCCGGTGGACTGAGGGCCACGGTTGCCGGCACGGACGCACCGTGTTCGGCGAG
>DATHUU010000004.1:0-9174 GCA_035461925.1 Ilumatobacter sp. | reverse complement strand
GCGGTCCTGGTCCTGGAGATCCTCGCCGTGCGGTTGCTCGCGCCGTACGTCGGGATCAGCCTCGAGACGTACACCGCGATCATCGGCACGATCCTCGCCGGCATCGCCCTCGGCGCGTGGGCGGGTGGCGCTGCCGCCGACCGCGTCGATCCCCGCGGTCTGATCCCGCTGCTGCTCGTCTTCGGCGGGGCCCTGGCGATCGCCTCGATCCCGGTCGTGCGGCTGCTCGGGGGCCAGGTCGGGCCAGGCGGCACCGGCGCGCCGAGCATCGTCCTCGCGCTGTTGGGTTTCGGCCCCTCCGCGGCGGTGCTGAGTGCGGTGCCGCCCGCCGTCGTGAAGCTCCAGCTCCGCGATCTCGCGCACACGGGCGCAACGGTCGGCAACCTCTCGGCGTGGAGCACCGGCGGCGCCATCGGTGGCACCTTCCTCGCCGGCTACGTGCTCGTCGCCTTTGCCGCGGTCACCACGCTCATCGTCGTCATCGGGGTCGCGCTGATCGTGAGCGGGTTCGCCATGTGGCTCGCGCGACGGGTGGCTCCGCCGACGCGGATGCTCTCCGCCGGTGGCGTGGCCGTGGCCGCCCTCGCCGGAGTGGCCCTCGCCGGTCAGCCGTGTGACGTGCAGACCCGGTACTACTGCGTCTCGATCGAGTCCGATCCGGCCCGGGAGACCGGCCGTGTGCTCGTGCTCGACGACCTCCGGCACAGCTACGTCGACGTGGCCGATCCGACCCACCTCGAGTTCTGGTACGTCCGCCGCATCGCCGACGCGATCGACGAGTACGTCCCGTCCGGCCCGATCGATGCCGTGGCGATCGGCGCCGGTGCCCTCACCACCCCACGATGGGTTGCAGCGACCCGACCAGGCTCCACCCAGACCGTGCTCGAGATCGATCCCGACCTGATCGAGCTCGTCGACAGCGAGTTCGGACTGCCACCGGCCGAGATCATGACCGGCGATGGCCGGGTCGGCCTCCGAGCCGTCGCTGACGACTCGGCCGACGTCGTGGTCGGCGACGCGTTCGGCAGCCGGTCGGTGCCGTGGCATCTCGCGACCCGTGAATTCATGACGGATGTCGACCGCGTCCTCCGGCCGGACGGCATCTACGTCGCCAACGTCATCGACGGACACGACGAGTCGTTCCTGCGGGCCGAAGCCGCCACGATCCGGGAGGTCTTCGCGCACGTGGCCGTGATGCGCAGCTCGTTCCTCGCCGACGGCTCCGCCGGCAACGCCGTGATCGTCGCGTCGTCAGTGCCGTTCGACGCGGCCACGTGGGACGAGCAGCGGCGTGCCAGGGGCGACGGTGGTGAGCTGGTCGGCGACCTCGCCGAGTACCTCGATGGTGCGCTCGTCCTCACCGACCGGTTCGCACCGGTCGACCAGCTCATCACCGGACGGCGCCGATGACGGTCGTTAGCCTGTCCCCATGACCCAGCTGGATCGTTCTGCTCGGATCTACGTCGCCGGTCACCGCGGTCTCGTCGGCGGCGCGCTCGTCCGCCACCTCGAGGCCGAAGGCTTCACGACGATCCTCACGGCGACACGTGACCAGGTCGACCTCCGCGACCAATCGGAGGTGTCGCACTGGTTCAAGGCCAACCGGCCCGACTACGTGTTCCTCGTCGCCGGGACGGTCGGCGGCATCCTCGCCAACAGCACACGGCCGGCGGAGTTCATCTACGACAACCTCATGATCCACGGCACGGTCGTCCACTCGGCGTACGAGACGGGTGTCGACAAGCTGCTCTACCTCGGCTCGTCGTGCATCTACCCCCGTGACGCCAGCCAACCGATCGCCGAGGAGGAGCTCCTCACCGGACCGCTCGAGTCGACGAACGAGTGGTACGCGATCGCGAAGATCGCCGGCATCAAGCTCTGCCAGGCCTACCGACGCCAGTACGGGTGCGACTTCATCTCGGCGATGCCGACCAACCTCTACGGCCCGGGTGACAACTTCGACCTCGACTCGTCACACGTCATCCCGGCGCTGATGCGCAAGTTCCACGACGCCAAGGCTGCCCCCGAGAACCAGGTGTCGGTCTGGGGCACCGGCTCGGCGTACCGGGAGTTCCTCCACGTCGACGATCTGGCACGCGCCTGCCTCTTCCTCATGGAGCACTACGACGGCGACGGCCACATCAACGTCGGCACCGGCGTCGACCTCTCGATCAAGCAGCTGGCGGAGACGATCCGCGAGGTCGTGAACCCCGACGCCGAGATCGTCTGGGATTCGTCCAAGCCGGACGGCACGCCCCGCAAGCTGCTCGACGTGTCGAAGCTGCGCGGTCTCGGTTGGAGCCCGACGATCGACCTCGTCGACGGACTCCGCTCGACCTACGACTGGTACCTGTCGCAGGTCGGCACCGACGCGCTGCGCGGCATCCCGACTCCCGCCCACTGATGGCCCCGCCCGACCGCGAGATCGCGCTGCGCATCGCGCTCGCCTGGCGGGAGCTCCGCAGGGGCGCGGCCGGTCTCGAGCTGCGCAACCATCTCCTCGGCCCCGAGGGCCCGCAGCTCGAACAGGCACAGCTCGACGCGCTCGAGATCGTCGTGAGCGAACGCGAGGGCTGGCGCATGACCGACTTCGCCGACGCACTCCGCGTCGACCCGAGCAGCGCGACCCGTGCGATCGACCGGCTGGAGACGCTCGGGCTCGCGGAGCGCGCACGGGCGACCGACGACAAGCGGGTCGTCGTCGTCCGCGCGACCACCGAGGGTCGCCGGCTCATGCGCGAGATCAGCCGGCTCCGGGGGAGCGGCATGCAACGCCTCCTCGAACCGTTCGAGCCCGACGAGCGCGAGCGGTTCGCCGAGTACCTCGAGCGGTTCGTCGACTCGATCGACCAACTCGTCGAGGAGCTCAGACGCGCGACCTGACCACCCGGACCGTGGCGCCGCGGACGCGTTAGGGTCGCCCCTCGTGGCCGACCAGCAGGACTTCGCCGACCAGGCGATGGAGTACGCCCCTCAGCTCTACTCGGCGGCGCTCCGCATGACCCGGAACCAGGCCGATGCGGAGGACCTCGTCCAGGAGGCGTACCTGCGCGGCTACCGGAGCTTCCACACCTTCCAGGAGGGCACCAACCTCCGTGCCTGGTTGTTCCGCATCCTCACGAACGCCTACATCAACCGCTATCGCGCAAAGCAGCGGCGACCACAGGAGAGCGACCTCGCCGACGTCGAGGACCTGTACCTGTACCGCCGTCTCGGCTCGATGGAGACCGCGGCAGCGTCGATGTCGGCCGAGGAGCAGTTCCTCGACGTCTTCACCGACGACGAGGTGAAGCAAGCGCTCGAGGACCTCCCCGACAACTTCCGGCTCCCCGTCCTGCTCGCCGACGTCGAGGGCTTCGCCTACAAGGAGATCGCCGAGATGCTCGACATCCCGATCGGGACGGTGATGTCACGACTCCATCGGGGAAGAAAGGCGATGCAGCGCGCGTTGTACGAGTACGCCGTGGCACGTGGGCTCACCGAGCCGATCGCCGAGCACGAAGACCAGGACCACTGATGGCCGACTGCAACGAAACGATCCGGGAGCTGGACGCCTACCTCGATGGTGAGCTGCCCGACGACGTCCGGACCCACATCCACGCTCACCTCGACGGCTGCATGGACTGCCTCCAGGCGTTCGATTTCCAGGCCGAGCTCAAGGCGGCGATCCGGCGCAAGTGCACCAACGACCAGATGCCCGACGGGCTGATGGCACGGATCGCCTTCTGCTTCAGCAACGACTTCGACGACGGCGCCGGTCAGCGCTGACCGCCTCGTTGGGGCGCGTCGGGCCGGATTCGCTACGCTGTCCGACATGCTCGCGGCCTACATCTGGCACTGGTGGATCGGACTCATCATGTTGCTCGCCGCCGGCCTGGCCACGGTGAGCCTGATCGCCGGCTACGTCAAGCAGGTGTCGTCGCAGCGGTACCCCGGCGGCAAGCGGGGCCGTGAGCAAGAGCTCTGACGAGCTGCTCGCCCGCTCCACCTTCCCACCCTCCGGCAGCATCGTCCACTGCGCCTTCTCGGGCGGCGCCGATTCGACCGCGCTGATCTGGCTCGCCCGTGCCGCGGGATGCACGCCCATCGCCCACCACGTCGACCATGGTCTCCGCAGCGATTCCGCCGCCGACGCCCGTCGGGCGCGGACGATCGCCGACCGGCTCCAGATCGAGTTCGTGCTGCACACCGTCGACGTGACACCCGGCCCGAACCTAGAGGCGAGAGCGCGACACGCCCGCTTCGCCGCACTCCCCAGCGGGGTCGCGACCGGGCACACCGCTGACGACCAGGCCGAGACCGTGCTCCTCCGGCTCCTGCGCGGTGCCGGCACGACCGGGTTGGCAGCGATGACGCCGGGACCGACCCACCCGATCCTCGGCCTGCGCCGCCGGGAGACGACGGCACTGTGCGACGAGCTCGGCATCGCCCCCGTCCTCGATCCGACGAACCTTGCGCCCGACCCCTGGCGCAATCGGGTCCGCCACGAGCTCCTGCCGCTGGCCGCGGACATCACCCGGCGCGACGTGGTCCCGATCCTGGCCCGGACCGCCGAGCTGCTCCGCGACGACGACGAGTTCCTCGACGGGCTCGCCGCCGGCATCGACCCGACCGACGCCCGCGCCGTCGCCGCCGCGCCGCCCGTGCTCGCCCGTCGGGCACTGCGACGATGGCTCGCCGAGTCGGGCTACCCGCCCGATCGGGCCAGCATCGACCGGGTGCTGGCGGTCGCACGCGGCGACGCGGTGGCGTGCGAGCTCACGGGCGGACGGCGGGTCGAACGCAGCAACCAGCACTTCCGCATCGTCGCTCCCGAGGGGTAGGATCGGCTCCCGCCATGTCCTCGCGCCGCCGCTCAGCATCTCGTCCAGCACCACCTCGCCCCGTGCGGGGGAGCGCCCGCTGATGCCGCCCAAGCTGCGCGGGAAGTGGGCGCTCGGGATCACCCCGCGTCACTTCACGTGGATCCTCAAGGACAAGCTGGCCATCTGCGAACGCCCGGGTGGGTACGGCGACAACCACCGCCGGGTGCGCCGCCAGGAGGAGATCATCTGGATCCGGGAGAACGGGTTCAACTACGCGATCTCGATCATCCAGGCGCCGCACAACCTGCACAACTACGACGAGCTCAACCTGCCCTACCGGCACCGCCCGTTCCGAGCCGACGACCGAGACAACTGGTTGCGCTCGTTCTACCGCGAGATCGACGATCTCATGAAGCACGGCAACAAGCTGATCGTGCACGGCGAGGAGCTCGGCGATCGGCTCGTCGGCATCATGGGCGGCTACATCCGGTGGGCCGGTCTCGTGGAAGACCCCACGAAGGCGATCGAGGTCACCGAGCGGCTCACCGGCCGCCAACTCGACCCCTGGTCGCGCAACGTCATCATGGCCGCCGACCGGCTTCGCTGACCGGCCCTGTCAGTACACGTTGCAGACGCTCGGGATGGCGAGCAGCGGGACCGGATCGACCGACGGCTGCGACCCGTAGCGGAGGGCGGGGCCGGGCCGGACCTCGAAGTGCAGGTGCCATCCCCCTGGGGTGGCGTTCCCGGTGTCACCGACATAGCCGATCACCTGTCCCTCCTCGACGGCGCTCCCCTCTTGGAGGCCGTCGGCGAAGCCTGCGAGGTGGTAGTAGCGGTACTGGGTCTCGCTGCCGTCCGGAGCGACGACGCGGAGCTTCCAGCCGTGACCGGCGGAGCTGCCCTCGTCGTCGACGAGCTGCTCCTCCAGCACGCCGTCTCCGACGGCGTAGACCTCCTGCCCCTCCATCGCCCCGATGTCGACGCCTTGGTGGCCGCCCGACTGGCCCGACTTGCTGTGGCCGCCGTAGTTGTTCAACACCTCGCACCTGGGTGTCGGCTCGATGGGGAACAGCAGTCCGTCACCGGTCGTCACGACCCGTTCGGCGGTGCTGATCACCTCGGCCGCTTCATCGATGGAGGGTGCCTCTGCCTGCACGACACCGGCACCGAGCGCCCCGAGCAGCACCGCCACCGCGATCCGCATCCGACCGCTGGACCAGGCCACGGCAGGTGACCGGCGGGTAACGTGATTCTTCATGGCAGGTGTACGGGTGCTCGTGAGTGGCATGGGCGGTGAGCTCGGGTCTCGAGTCGCCAGTCTGCTCGAAGACGAACCCTGGGTGGGATCGCTCGAGGGGATCGACATCGATCCGCCCCGACGACGACTGCGGCGCACGGTGTTCCATCGTATCGTCCCTGGCCAGCACGACCGCACGGTCGACACGGTCACCAAGTTCGACCCGCACATCGTCGTCCACATCGCCGTCTGGGAGCCGCACGCCCGGGCGGGCACCGAAACCGCTCGCTCGCTGAACGACGACGCCGTGACCTCGATCCTCGGTGCGGCAGCCGAGTGCCGTGCGCTGGAGTCGATCGTGGTGCGCAGCGGCATCGAGGTCTATGGGCGGGCCCGCGGTTCGGTGACCCGGCCGAGCGAGGTCGAGCCCAGGAACCCCACGAGCGACTACGGGCGAATGCTCGCCGAGATCGAGCGGACGGCCCGGGCGATCGGGCGGCGGGTCGGGGTCTCGGTCGACAAGCTGCGCCTGGCGACCGTGCTCGGCCCGCACGTACCGAGCGCGCTGGGGCGGGTGCTGCGGATGCCGGCGGTGCCCTTCAGCGCGGTCGCCAACCCCCCGTTCGCTGTGATCCACCAGCACGACGCCGCCGAGGCGTTCGTGAGGGCCGCGAAGATGCGGCTCGACGAGCCGTTGAACATCGTCGCCCCAGGGGCGATCACCGCCTATCAGGCCATCCGTCGCGGACATCGCCTCCCCGTCCCGCTCGTGGGCCCGGAGTGGTTCGTCGCCCGCGGGCTCACCTACCTGGCCGGTGCGCCGATCCCCGATCACGTCATGGAGATGTTCCATCGCGGCCGGCTCGCGGACAACACCCGGGCCCGCGAGGTGCTCGGCTTCTCCCCCGCCACCACCACGAGCGACGTGATCGACCAGCTGTACCGCTGGCCGACGGTGATCCACCAACCGGCGTCGGCCGACTGGGAGGCGGTGGCCTCGTGAGCACCGCACGTCGGATCGCCGATGTCATCACCCTGCCCGCCCGTACCGTCGGGTCCCAGACCGCCACGGTCGCGTCGGGCGCTGCCAGCCAGGTCCGGGTCTGGACCGCCAACGAGGTCGACGACTGGGGTCGCGACAACGGCTTCGTCGACCGGTTCTGGGCGGCGAGCCGACTTCGCTGGGACACCTGCGTCGGCGGCACCGAGCACGTCCCGAAGCGGACAGGTGCGCTCATCGTGGTGAACGCTCGCCGCTTCGCCCTCGCGCCGGTCTTCTCCGCGCTGGCGATCGGTGCCGCGGTCGACCGGCCCGTCCGTTTCGTCGGACGACCCGACATCGCCCCGCTCGGACCGCTGATGCAACGTCTCGGCGCCCTGTTGGCGATCGAGGGCGAGCTGGAGGGTGCGCTCCGCGCCGGCGAGCTCGTCGTGCTCGGCGCGAACCACGAGCTCGGCAATCACCGAACCGGCCAGATCGACCACCGACTCGTCGGTGCGGCCGTCGCCGCGAAGGTGCGGGTGCTGCCGGCGGCGACACTCTCGGTACCGACCCGTCGGAGCGCCCGGGTCGAGATCGGCCCGCCGGCGCGGCTGACGCGGAAGCGGCGTGGACCGTTGGAGGAGCTCGAGCTGGCCGACCACCTCCAGGTGCGCATCAACGCGTTGCTCGACGAGCTCGGTGGGGCGACCACCGGCACCCCGCTCGACTGGCTGCCGTTCAACGGGCTCGGAGGTATCTGATGCCGCACGTCCGCTCCACCGACGGGGTGCGCCTGCACTACCGGGAGTCCGGCCGGCGGTCCGGTCCGCCGGTGCTGTTGATCCAGGGCCTCGGGGCCGACAAGCACCTCTGGGACCTCCAGCGGGTCGCGCTCTCGCCCTGGTACCACACGATCGCGCTCGACAACCGCGGCGCCGGCCGCTCCGACAAGCCGTACGGGCACTACTCGCTGGAGCAGATGGCCGACGACGCGATCGCCGTGCTCGACGACGTCGGCGTCGAACGAGCGCACGTGGTCGGTGCGTCGATGGGTGGGGCGATCACGCAGATCCTCGCCCTGCGGCATCCCGAGCGGGTGCGGTCGATCACGCTCGCGTGCACCGCCTGCCAGCACCACGCATGGCGCAAGGAGCTCCTGGCCGAGTGGGCCGAGATCGCCCAGACGCAGGGCATGGGTGCGATGACGGCCCATGCCGCTCGTTGGGTCATCGGCCCACGTTCGTGGCGCCGGTTCTCCCCCGCCGTCGGCTGGCTCGGACCGCTGGCGTTCACGCGGCCCCCGCATGCGTTCGCCGGGCAAGTCGCGGCAATCCTCGACATCGACGACGGGCTCGCGGAACGCTTGCGCGAGATCACCGTCCCGACGCTCGTCATCGTCGGCAACCAGGACATCCTCACGCCGCGCGGCGACTCGGAGCACATCGCCGAGATGATCCCGACCGCCGAGCTGGTGGTCGTGAGTGGCGCCGCGCACGGGATCATGGTCGAGCACGCGACGACCTTCAACGCCGCGCTGCTCCACTTCCTCCGTCGCGCCGAGCGGGCCCACCGGGCGGCTGCCGTGGAGGACGCCGCCGAGCTCAGCGCGTGAGTCGACGGTGAGGGTCGTCGTCGTCGGTGCGGGCATGTCGGGGCTCGTCGCCGCCCGACGACTGGCCGACGAGCACGAGGTGATCGTGCTCGACAAGGGCCGGTCGGTGGGTGGCCGGCTCGCGACCCGCCGGGTCGGCGAGGCAGTGCTCGACCACGGCGCGCAGTTCTTCACCGTGCGAGGGGAAGAGTTCCGCTCCCAGGTCGACGACTGGCTCGACCGGGGGCTCGCCCACGTGTGGTGTCACGGCTTCGCGCCCGCCGGTGACGGCTACCCGCGCTACGTCGGGTCGGCGGGCATGAACTCGCTCGCCAAGGATCTCGCCACCGGTCTCGACTGCCGGACGAACCAGCTGGTCTTCACGATGCGGCGCCAGGAGGAGGGCTGGGACGTCGTGATCGACGACGGATCGGTCGTGGCCGCCGACGCCGTCGTGCTGACCGCACCCGTCGCACAGTCGTGGGCGTTGCTCGCCCAGTCCGATCTCGACCTGCCTGATGGCCTGTTCCGCCAGGAGTACCACCGCACGATCGGA
>DATHUU010000003.1:0-2712 GCA_035461925.1 Ilumatobacter sp. | reverse complement strand
GGCACGCTCGGGCCACCGGAGAGTCCGGGACCGTCCGCCAGGACGGCGCCGCGGACGAGCTCGGGGCGCGCTCCCGCGACGAGCAGCGCGATGTATGCACCGAGCCCGCGACCGACGATCGTCACTGGTCCGAGGTGCTGGATCGCGATGTCGGCGTCCGCCATCACGAGCTCCGCGGTGTAGCCGCCACCGGACGGCAGCGTCGACGCACCGTGGCCGGTGAAGTCGAGCGCCATGACCCGGCCGGGCCAGGCCGAGGCAGAGCCGGGAGGGTTCGCCGGAGACGCTTCGCCCAGACCGTGCAGGAGCAGGAGGGTCCGCTCGGCGTCGCCGCTGCGGAGCGTGTGGAGCGCCAGTTCGATCCGGTTGTGGGTGAGGTACGTGGTCGTCACGCGGGCGCTCCGAGGAAGTCGAGGACGCGGTGGGCGATCTCGCCCGGTTGCTCGATGTGGGCGAAGTGGCCGACGCCGTCGAGCACGTCGAGCCGGGCATCCTCGGGGAGGAACGGTCGGACGTCGTCGGGCTCGGTCCCCCAGCCCATCGGCTCCTCCACGGCGGCGAGGAAGCCGTAGAACGGGACCGCGATCCCCGCGAGGCGTGTCAGTGCCCACTCCGGTCGCCACGGGCCGAACCCGCCGAACCGCAGCGAGGGGTCGACGTTCCACCGCCAACCGTCCGCCGCCTCGGTCGCCCCGGTCGTGACGAGGTGGCGCAGCCACTCGACCGGGAGCCGAGGGTTCATCTTCCGGCGTCGCTCCGCCAGCTCGTCGATCGTGCCGGGCTTGCGCTCGGTGTGGGCCGTGCGCCGGCGGTGGTCGAGCCATCCGGTGAGCTCGCTGATGAGGAGCTTCGTCCGTTCGTGGTCGGCGATGTCGGGTGTCGGTCGCTTGCTCGGCATCCCGTCGATGTTGACGAGCGAGCGGAAACGGAACGGCTCGGCATCGGCGAGGTTGATGAGCAGCGCCCCACCCTTGCTGTGCCCGATCGCCGGCACCGCGCTCCGACCCGCGACGTGATCGAACACGGCCGATGCGTCGCGCAGATCGGCATCCCACGAGTACAGGTGCGCGCGATCGCTGTCGCCGTGGCCACGCTGGTCCCACGCCACGACCCGCCAACCGGCCCCGGCGAGCTTCGGGGCGAACGTCTCGAAGGTGCGGGCGAAGTCCATGCCACCGTGGGCGAGCAGGAGCGGAGGCGCGTCGGCATCGCCCCATTCGTGGAGGACCAGACCGACGCCACCAGCGTCGATCCGGTACTGACGGGCCGGTGCGACGGCGCCCGGGAACTGAGTCACGTCGTGGAGGCTAGGCACTGGCGCCTACGATCTGAGAACCGATGCGTCGACTCACCGTCCTCCCCGCCCTGTCGTGCCTCCTCCTGGTCGTCGTCGCATCGTGCGGTGACGAGGGAGGGGCGGCGCTCGACACGCTGCCCCCGATCCGGACGACGACGACCGAGGCACCGACCACGACCATCCCTCCCGACCTGCGGCGGATCTTCTACGTCGTGCAAGCCGGTGACAACCTGAACGACATCGCGACCCGCTACCAGGTCACGGTCAAGTCGATCGTCGACTTGAACAACCTCCCCGAAGGTGGCGGGATGCTGCAGATCGGGCAGGAGATCGAGATCCCGAACGATCTGCGCATCGACGCGACGTTGCCGCCGCTGCCGGACGAGACCGGCTCGACCCTCGACGTCACCACCACGACGCCCTGAGAACCTGCTCGGAAGTCGAAGTGACCAAGTGCTCTGCGACCGCCCCCGGCGCGTTCCTAGACTGGCGCTCATGAGCTTCTGGCCCACGCAGGAACACTGGAGCGTCGAGATCCCGCTGGTCACCGACCACTACCGCATGCCGGTGCTGGCCGAGACCGGATTCGTGGAGCTGTCGCCGATGCCGACCGAGGTGCCGCCGAGCGAGTGGGAGTCACTCGAGTACATGGACTGGAAGTCGGGCGGCGACACCAACTTCGCACCGATCGCGTCGGCCGACGGCGAGCTCGACTGCCGCGGCTTCTGGGACAAGGGCAAGACCGACAAGGATGCGCTCTGGACCTCGAACGCCGACATCGCGCCGACCCTGCGCGACTACGTCGACTCCGTCGGCGCCAACTACGGCAGGGTTCGGATCATCAAGCTCGAGCCACAAGACCGCGAGCAGGCGATGAGGTCGATCCACCGCGACGACAACAACCGGTTCAACCCCGACGGCGAGGGTTGGGTCGTCCGCTCGTGGGTCGAGCTCACCGACAACCCCGACAGCTACATGCTGCTCATGGACAACGGCGACGACGGCCTGCCCGACCCGTCCACGGAGCGCCGGGTGCCGTTGACCAAGGGGGCCCGCTTCGTCGTCGACACACAGCGGCTCTGGCATGTCGTCGTGCACAATGGCAACGCCCCCCGCTACGCGCTGATCACCAGCTTCGAGTCCGGCCCGGTGCTCGAGGCCTGGATCGACACGCAGCGAGCGACCGTCAGCGCCTGAGACCGCTCGAAGCTCGCGTCACTGCGCCTCGTCGGACAACACGCCGAACACCGCGGTCGTGACGATGACGACGCCGACCCCGTGTTCGACACCGCGGTGTGCGACTGATCGCGATCGTGGGGCCGCTCGTACACCGAGCGTCTCAGCTGGCTCGGGCGATCGTCCGGTTGAGCAGGCTGCCGGACCAGTAGATATCGCCGTCGGGTCGGGTCCAGGTG
>DATHUU010000002.1:0-2848 GCA_035461925.1 Ilumatobacter sp. | reverse complement strand
TACGACCACGCACGCCTCAGATTGTGGCAGAGCCACCGAACATTCACACAGCGACGCCGGCCCCAACGTGTTCTCGTCCGCTTCCGGCCCGCCACGCGAGCCCCAACCGGACGAGAACACCGACGGGTCACCTCCGCTCGGGCAACGGGGCGGAATACGACTCGCCGGAGTCGAGGCCGAACGCGGTGTGGAGGGCACGCGCGGCGCGCTCCATGTCGCCGGCGGCCATGATCACCGAGATCCGGATCGTGGAGGTCGAGATCATCTCGATGTTGACGCCCTCGTCGGCGAGCACCCGGAACATCTTGGCGGCGATGCCGGGCGACGACTTCATGCCGGCGCCGACGAGGGACACCTTGGCGATGTCGTCGTCGTGGGTGACCGCCGCGGCACCGATCTCGTCGGCGACCCGCTGCACGATCGACTCCGACTGTGCCATGTCGGCCATCGGCATCGTGAAGCTGATGTCGGTCGTCCCCTCCGTCGAGGTGTTCTGCACGATCATGTCGACGTTCACGTTCGCCGCCGCGAGCGGCTCGAACAGCGCCGCCGAGATGCCCGGCCGGTCGGGCACGCCGAGCACGGTGACCTTGGCCTCGGTCATGTCGGTGACGACGCCGGAGATGATCGGATCTTCCACGGAGGGCTCCTCGTTGGTCACCCACGTGCCCTGTTCCCAGGTGAAGGCGGAGCGCACGTGGAGGGGGACGTCATGGTTGCGGGCGAACTCGACCGAGCGCAGCGCGAGCACCTTCGAACCGGCGCCGGCCATCTCGAGCATCTCGTCGAAGTGGACCTTGGCGAGCTTGCGCGCCTGGGGCACGATGCGGGGGTCGGCGGTGAACACGCCGGTGACATCGGTGTAGATCTCGCAGGCGTCGGCCTGCATCGCCTGGGCGAGCGCGGAGGCGGTCAGGTCGGACGCACCGCGACCCATGGTGGTGATCTCCTTCTCGGTGCTCACCCCTTGGAAGCCGGCGATGACGCACACCTTGCCCTGCCCGAGCGCGTCACGGACCCGGTCGCCTTTGACCTCGACGATCTTCGCCTTGCGGTGGGACGTGTCGGTGATGATGCCGACCTGGCTGCCGGTGAAGCTGATCGCCTCAATCCCCCGGTCGAGCAACGCCATCGTCATGAGCGCCGCGGTCTGGCGCTCGCCGGTGGTGAGGAGCATGTCCATCTCGCGGCCGGCCTGGTTCTTGGCGACCGACTCGGCGAGCGCGATCAGGTTGTCGGTGGCCTTGCCCATCGCCGAGACGACGACGATCACGTCGTTGCCGCGCTTCTTGGTGATCGCGATGTTGTCCGCGCAGGCGTTGATGCGATCGGGGTCGGCCACCGAGGTGCCGCCGTACTTCTGGACGATCAGTGCCACGGTCGTAGGAGCCTAGGGCGCAGAGCGAGCGGCGGGCCGTCTCATCGCTGGGTGATCGACACGACCTCGAACTCGAGCAGGCTGGCGCCGGTCGCGACCGGGTGCTGCGGCTTGGCGTCGCCCGCACCGCCGTCCTCGTGGGTCTCGCGGTGCTGGTGCTGGAACGACTGACCGCTCCGCCAGTTCTGGAACGCCTCCTCGGACTCCCACCGGGTGACGACGAAGTAGCGGTCGTCGCCGGCGACCGGGCGGAGCAGCATGAACTCCTCGAAGCCGGGCTCCTGGTCGACCATCCCGGCCCGGGCGGCGAACCGGGCCTCGAGCTCCTCACCCTTCCCGGGCGGCACTTCGATGGCGTTGATCTTCACGACGGACATGCCCGCCACGCTACGGACGCGAGCCGCCCATCACCAGTCGAGGTCGAAGAAGGTGCCGCCGTCCGGGGCGGTCAGCACCGTCACCGGTGCGCCGGGTTCGACCGTGACGTCGGTGAAGCCGGCGACGACGATCGCGCCGTTGGCGGCGACGCCCGCGGTGAGGAACCCCTCGGAGGTCGCGAGCAGGACGGCACCGCCCGATGCGAGATCGATGGCGTAGAGGTCGGCGCTGCCTTCGGTTCCGACGTCGACGGTGACGAGCGCGCTCTCGGTGACCCCGACCGGGTCGCCTCGCACCTCGGACACGACGACCGGGTGGTCCTGCAGCACGGTGGAACCGGCGGTGTCGATGCGGCGCAGCTGCCCGTCCGCGGTGAGGACGAGCAGACCGCCGTCGCCCGCGTAGCCGGCCCAGGTGACCTGAGATGGCGAGCCGTAGTCGGTCGGGGCGGGGTTCGTGACGAACTCCTGTGGTGTGCCGGCGGCGAGGTCGCGGACGACGACGCGGTCGTACGGGGTGAGCACCCAGTTCGCCGGGTTCTCCGGGTCGGGGAGGCACAGCTGCGACGACCGGTAGGCGACGAACGCGCCGTCGGGGGACGGGTCGGGGCCGCTCCCCGCTCCGACGATCTCGATCGCTCCGGTGGCGACGTCGACCCTCCCGACGCTACCCACGGACGACTCGCACCCGTACCAGCCGTCCTCGTACCCCTCGGAGAACCAGATCGACGCGCCGTCGGGGGCGAGACGGAGGTTGCCGCGGAAGACCCCGTCGCCGTTGAAGAGCTCGGTGACGGTGCGGGTGACGGCGCCGGTCGCGACGTCGATCTCGACCAGGTCGACGTCGCCGCTGGCGTACGCGAGCGGCGGCGGAGTGGGTGCCGGGCCGAAGTCGGTCGGTGGTGGTGGCTCGGTGGTGTCGGCGGTGGCTTCGACCGTCGTGGTGGTCTCGGGAACCGTGGTGGGCGTCGCCACGGTGGTCGTGGTGTCGGCCGTGGTCGACATGGTCTCGTCGATGGTCTCGTCGGTGGTGGGCTCGGTGTCCGCGGTGTCGCCGATCGTGTCGTCGACCGTCGTGTCGTCGACCGTGCTG
>DATHUU010000001.1:0-10390 GCA_035461925.1 Ilumatobacter sp. | reverse complement strand
AGGCCCAACTGTCGGTGGCCGTGATGTTGACGCTGCCGTTGAGGACGGTGCTGGCAACGGCGATGTTCTCACCCTGAAGGGTGGTGAGCGACGTCGAGCCGACCACCTCGGCGGCACCCACGATGCCCGGCACGACGTGGTACCGGAGGATCGTGGTGAGCGTCGCCGTGTCGGCGAGCAGCTGCTCGGCGGTCAGGTCGAGCGCGTCGAGCGCCGCGGCGAACGCCGCGTCGGTCGGAGCGAACACGGTGAACGGGCCGGCGGCGCAGTCGGCGAAGGTGCCGGCGAGGTCGGCCGCGGTCAAGGCCGCGACGAGGGTGGTGAACCCGCCCTCGGTCGCCACGGCGGCGATGCTGGGCAGCGTGGGGACCAGGACCTCGTCGATGACGTGGACCACCCCGTTGCACGCGAAGTTGTCGGTCGCCGTGATGCTGACCGTACCGTTGAGGGTCGTCCCGCTCACGGAGAGATCGGCACCGAGCACCGTGGTGAGCGACGTCGCGGCGACGACGTCGGCGGCGGGCACGATGCCGGGGACGATGTGGTAGTTGAGGACGTCGGTGAGCAGGCCGTCCGGGTCGCCGAGCGCGGCGGTGAGCAGCTCCTGGTCGAGTGCCGCGAAGGCGTCGTTGGTCGGGGCGAACACGGTGAACGGCCCCGCGGCGCAGTCGGCGAGCGCACCGTCGAGCCCGGCCGCGGTGGCGGCGGTGAGCAGCGTCGAGAAGCCACCTGCCTGTGCGACCGCGGCGATGCTCTCGGCGGGGAGCGGATCGGGTACCTGTGCGCTCGCGGCGGACGGTACGGCCGAGACGGCCAGGGCGACCGCCCCGGCGATGGTCAGTGCGAAGCTCTTCTTCACGGGGTTCCTCTCGAGTGTGGTGGGTAGGGGTTCCTCCCCTGTACGGAACGACGGGGCACCGCGGATGCGGTCCGCGCGAGATGTTGCGAGCGGCGAGCGCTTGATTCACGGGACCGCTTCAGATAGTCTCATAGTGTGCGACTAGAAGTTACGCGGAAGAGCGATCTGGCGGTGCGGTCGCTCCAGACCCTCGCGGCGAGCCCGACGCGGCTCAAGGGTCCGGAGCTGGCGGACGCGATCGGGAGCACGTCCGGGTTCGTCTCCCAGGTCCTCACCCCGCTCGTGCGCGCCGGATGGGTTCGGTCCGAGCCGGGCCCGTCGGGCGGCTATTCGCTGCTCGCGGACCTGGACGACATCTCCGTCCTCCAGGTGATCGAGACGATCGAAGGACCGACCGAGTCCGGTCGGTGCGTGCTCGCCGACCGGCCGTGCAACGAGGGTGGATCGTGCGCCCTGCACGGCCCGTGGATGCGCGCCCGATCGCAGCTGCTCGACCAGCTCGACGCGGTCTCGGTCGCGTCCGCGAGCTCGGTGCCGGCGTCATGAGCGCACCGGCACCAGACGTCCCGTCGATGTCACGACCCGACGATCCACACGGCCAGGAGGCCCAACATGAACACCATCACGTCCGACAGCACCCTCGCCGAGCTCGTCATCGCCCGACCGGGGTTGGCGCGCCGATTCGACGAGCTCGGTCTCGACTATTGCTGTGGCGGGGCCAGCACGCTGGCGGACGCCGCAGACGCCGCCGGGCTCGACGTCGCCGAGACGCTGGCTGATCTCGAGCGCGTCCCCACCACCGCAGGTTCCGAACCGCATTGGAGCGACGTCGGCGAGCTCGTCGACTGGATCGAAGCGACCCACCATGCCTTTCTGCACGATTCGCTACCCCGGCTCACGATGCTCGCCGACAAGGTCGCGGGCGTCCATCGCGTCAACCACCCCGAGCTGACCGAGGTCGCGATCCTCGTCCACGAGATCCGCGCCGACCTCGAGCCACACCTGCGCAAGGAGGAGATGGTGCTGTTCCCGATGGTTCGGGAGCTCGCTGCCGCCGTGAGTGCACCGACCTTCCAGTGTGGAACCCTCGCCAACCCGATTCGGGTCATGCTGTCCGAGCACGACTCCGTCGGCGACCTGCTCGCCCGCCTCCGATCCGCCACGCGCGGCTACGTCGTTCCCGAGGACGGTTGCGGGAGCTACCACGCGCTCTACGCAGGCCTCGCCGAGCTCGAGGCCGACACGCACCGGCATGTGCACCTCGAGAACAACGTGCTGTTCCCAGCCGTCCTCGCCGCCGAGGACGGATTCGCCGCCGACACGACGGTCCCCGCCGACGACCAGGGCGGTGAGGGCCCGTGTTGGGCCCATCTGTTCGACGAATCGTGAGCGGGCGTCGGAGCTGACATGGGTCCCGACGATCAACCTTCCCACCCGCACCTCGCGGCCACGCTCCTCATGATCGGGGTGTCGCTGTTCCTCGTGATCGCCGCGGTGCTCGGCGTCGGCTGACGAGCGACGTCGAGAGCACACCGCCCCCGGAGCTCGGCGCCGGGAGCGACGATCGTCCGACGTGGATGATGACTTCGCTACGGTGCATGCGGTGGCGACACGCGACGAACGACGCGCGGCCTTCGACGTGCCCGTCGGGCGGCCTCGATCGGCTGCCGATCAGGATCCGTTCTGGTGAACGTCGCGATCCCCGTCGTCGCGATCCTCGTCATGGTCGCGTTCAACGCGCTGTACGTCGCTGCGGAGTTCGCCACCGTCGGCTCGCGCCGGGCGCGTGTGCAAGAAGCGGCCGATGGGGGAAGTCGGAGCGCGGGCCGTCTGCTCGCGATCCTCCGCGACCCGAAGCAGCTCGATTCGTACGTGGCCGCTTGCCAGATCGGCATCACGCTCAGCAGCCTGGTGGCCGGCGCGTACGGTCAGGCTCAGCTCACCCCGATCCTCGAGCCGGCGCTCGGTGCCGTCGGTGGACGCGGCGCTGCCGTCGTCATCGTCCTCGTCTTGATCACGGCCGTCCAGGTGGTCCTCGGAGAGCTGCTCCCGAAGTCGGCGGCGCTCCGCTACCCGGAGCGTCTCGCGATGGCCACGATCGGACCGATGCAGATCAGCAGCTGGCTGTTCCGGCCGCTCGTGACCGTCTTCAACGGATCCGCGTTCCGGCTGATGCGACTGGCGAAGCTCGACGCCGATCACAGTCATGCCCACGTCCACTCGCCCGAGGAGCTCGCCGGCCTGTATCGCGCCAGTGCCGCCGGCGGCCTCATCGATGCGTCGGAGCGCGACATGCTCGCCGGCATCCTGAACGTCGACGAGCGGGTGGTCCGCGAGATCATGACCCCGCGGCCACGACTCGTCACCGTGCCCGGCTCCCTCGCGGTCGCCGACGCGCTCGACCGGGTGGCCGACGATCCCCACACCAGGTTCCCGGTCACCGATGGCGACGGCGAGATCACCGGTGTCGTCCATCTCCGTGAGCTGTTCGTCCAGGCTCGGGAGCACCCGGATCGGTCGGTGGACGACATCGCGAGACCGGTCGTCGTGGTGCCCGAGATGGTCACGGTCCCGAACCTGTGGCGAGCCCTGCGCGACGAGGCCCGCCACTGTGCGCTCGTCGTCAACGAGTACGGCGACGTCGCCGGGCTGGTGACGCTGGAGGACGCGGTCGAGGAGATCTTCGGGGAGCTGCGCGACGAGTTCGACGAGGAGGACGAGCCGATCCTCACCGTCGGGGGACGGGTGTCGGTTCGTGGTGACGTGCTGTTGAGCACGTTCCGCGAGCGCTTCGGACTCGATCTCGGTGTCGACGACATCGACACGATCGGCGGCTGGATCTGGCACCAGCTCGGCCGCACGCCCGAGCCAGGCGATCTCGTCCACCCGGACCCGGACGGGCCGGCGTTCCGTGTCGACGAGATGGATGGTCGCGCCGTCGCCCGGGTGAGCTTCGACGAGTCGGGGGTGGAACGGTGATCGGCGACGTCGTCATGCCGATCGTCGTCATCGCAGTGCTCGTCGTCGTCAACGGGGTGTTCGTCGCGGCCGAGTTCGCGATCGTCGGGTCCCGCAGGAGCCGACTCCATCAGTTGGCCGAGGGCGGGAGCCGCGCCGCCCGTTGGCTCGTCGCGATCTTCGACCACCCGACCGGCAAGGACGGGTACATCGCCGTCGCCCAGCTCGGCATCACGTTGGCGAGCATCGGGCTCGGCATGTACGGCGAACCGGCGGTCGCCGGCTGGCTGTACGGACCGTTCGAGGACTGGGGCCTGTCGAACGGCGCAGCCCACACGGTCGGCTTCATCGTGGCGCTCAGCGGCATCACCTACCTGCACGTGGTGCTCGGCGAGATGATCCCCAAGGCGCTCGCGCTCCAGGCTCCCGAGCGGGTGAGTCTGCGGGTCAACCCGCTGATGCGGACGTTCGGGCTGGTGTTCCGACCGATGGTCGTGGTGCTCAACGCCACAGCGCTCGGCCTGATGCGGTTGCTCCGCATCCCCGAGCCCGATCAGCGGCTCGCGCTGTACACCAGCGCCGAGCTGGCGATCGTCACCGACGAGGCGGCCGAGAGCGGCCAGCTCGGCCGGATGCAGCGAGATCTCATCCGGAACGTGTTCGATCTCGACGCCCGGACCGCCGAGGAGCTGATGACCTCCCGCAGCCATCTGGAGGCGGTCGACGTCGCCGACACGGCCACCGACGTCGAGGCTCGGATCGCGTCCTCGTCGATCAGCCGGTACCCGGTCGTCGACGGGTCGCTCGACCGTGTCATCGGACTGCTCCACATCAAGGACGTGATCCGTGCCCGCCAGCGCGGCGAGTCGTTCGACGTCCGGGAGCTCGCGCGGCCGATCCCGACCCTCGCCGCCACCGCGGACGCCGAGCAGGTGCTCGAACGCTTCCGTCGGGACCGGACCCATGCGGCGCTCGTCGTCGACGAGTTCGGTGGCACGCTCGGTCTCGTCACGCTGGACGACATCATCGCCGAGGTCATGGACGACGAGCTGCGCGCCGAGCGGGCCGCCGCCGTACGTCACGACGACGGGTCGTTCACCGTGGATGGCGAGACCACGCTGGTGGAGCTGCGAGACGACTACGGCGTCGACCTCACGCACCCCGAGGTGACGACGGTGGCGGGGGTGATCCTCGCGGCGGCGCCGACATTGCCGGAGGTCGGCGCGACCGTGGCCCTCCAGGGCTGGACCATGACCGTCCAGGCGATGGAGCGGCACAAGATCACGCTCGTCCGACTCGCGCGGAGCGACGACCTCCGTTCAGCCACCGTCTGACCGCACGTGGGTGCACCTCCGACGACGGGAACGGATGGCACACTTCTGCCCGTGGCAGGCTCTCACCACCAGCTCCACGCGGAGCCGGCCGAAGACGCCGAAGACCTCGACGACCGGCCGGTCTCCGGCCGTGGACGCCACTGGCGACCCCGTGTCGAGCCTCTAGAACGGCGGCAGGTGATCGAGTCGCTGTTCGGCAACGGCGACGGCCGTGCCCACTGGAGTCGCTACTTCGTGCTCCTCACGCTGTCCGCGGTGATCGCCACGGCCGGTTTGTCGTCCAACAGCGGGGCGGTCGTCATCGGTGCCATGCTGATCGCCCCGCTCATGACCCCGATCGTCGGATTCGTGGCGGCGATCAGTCTCAACATGCCCCGCCGGGCCTTCATCGCATCGGTCGTCGTGGCAACCTCGACGATCTGGACGATCGCCGTGGCAGCGGGTCTTGCGGCGATCCTGCCATCGAGTCCACTCGGCTCCGAAGTGTTGTCGCGGACCGCCCCGGACGTCCGCGACCTCCTCGTCGCGCTGGCGGCCGGCGTCGCGGGTACGTGGGCCACCGCGCGGACGAACGTCTCGGCGGCGCTGCCCGGTGTCGCGATCGCAGTCGCGCTCGTACCGCCGTTGGCGGCGGTCGGAGTCGCGATCGAAGCCGGCGAGACCCAGTACGCCGAGGGCGCGCTGCTGCTCTACATCACGAACCTCGTCGGGATCGTCGGGATCGGCATGATCACGATGGTCGCCGTCGGATTCGTCCCGACGTCGCTGTTGACGCGCACGTGGCGCACCCTCGGCACCACGACCGTCATCTCCCTGATCTCGATCGGCGCGATCTCCTGGCCGCTGTGGGAGCGAGCAGATCGCGTCGCCAGCGAGACGAAGATCAACGCGGTGATCGAGGAGACCGTCGAGGACTGGCTCCGTGCCGTCCCGGCGCTCGACGTCGACTCGATCGATCGGCGGGGTCGGGCGGTGACGGTCGACGTCGTCGGCCCGGTCGAGCCGCCCCCTGCCGACGAGCTCTCCCAGGCCCTGATCGTTCGGCTCGACGATCGGTACGACGTCACGGTGCGGTGGTCGCAACGCGTGGAAGGACCTGTGGAGGCGAGCCCGGAGGAGGACTCGCCGATCGACGTCATCGGAGACGTGGCCGACGACTGGCTCGTGGAGGTCGATCGGCCCGATCTGTCGATCGAGGCGATCACCGTCTCGGGTGAGGAGGTCGTGGTGCGGGTCATCGGACCGCGACAACCTCCGAGCGGCGTGGTGCTTCGGCGTCTCCTCGACGAGCGGTTCCCGGACGCCGTCTATGACGTGCGGATCGTCTGGTCGCAGATCTCCGTCATCGACGACCAGTCGGCGACGCTGGACGCCCTGCGGTCCGCGGTGACCGATGCCGCACGCCATTGGGCTGCTGACGTCGGCGTCGAGGTCGTGGCGGTCGACGCCACGTTCGACGAGGTCGTCGTTCGGACCGCCGGTGTGGCGGCACCACCCGAGTCCGGTGCGCTCCACGGGATGATCGCCGCGGTCGCCACCGGGTACGGCGTCGAACCGCGGGTGGTCGTGACGTTCGAAGAGCGCAGCGTCGTGCCCGAGATGGCGACGACCACCACCACGACCACCACCACGACCCCCACGACGACGACCCCCACGACGACCACCACACCCACCATCACCACGACGGTCCCCGACACAGACCTCGAGTCAGCGAGCGGCTGAGAACTTCTCCGGTCGGCTGATCGACGTGGCGGTCAGCGATAGGTGAACGCCTTGGTGCGGAGCCAGGCGCGGATCACGTCGGGCCCACCCGTCGTGGTACCCGCGCCGCGAGTGCCGTAGGGCAGTCGGAGACGGATCCGCCGGCCGGCGCCGGTCCGGATCTCGATCAGGTCGTCGAAGGCGTTGACCTGGTCGCGTGTGCAGCCGTCGGCAGCCTCACCGCGGATCGACACCTCGCTGAGCTGGACGTCCTCGACGACCACCTGCTCTCCGGCCGGCGAGCCATCGAGGCCGACCGGCTGGATCGCGAGCCGATCGGCCGCCAGCACGACCGCGACCGGCCGGTCGCGCGGGAAGCCGACCAGCACGCCGACGGCTCGAGCATCGACCGGCGCAGCCGGCGCGACCTCTCCGGCCAGTGCATCCAAGGTCGCTCGCAGCGCCGGACCGGCTCGTGTGGTCCACATCGCGTCGCCATCGACCTCCTCCGGATATGCCGGGCCCACGAGCTCAGACCCGGTCGGGAGCCCGCGGAGCTCACAGACGGCGTTGCCGACCCACCAGGTGAGACGGCCGACCGCCGCCGCGATGAACGCCGCGGCGGGACCGAACACGAGCGCGACGACGTGCCAGTTGCCGGACGCCGATGCCGCGACGTTGACGACCACGGTCGCAGCGATGCCGAAGCCGATCGCGACGAGCACCACGTCGTCGCGCTCGCGGCCGAACCACCCGGCCAGGAACCCGAGCATCGCGAGGAGTACCGGTCCCGACAGCAACGAGATGACCACCGCACCCGCAGCGAGCGGCTCGTCCGGGGCGAGGAGTCCCCAGACGGCGAACCCGAGCCCGAGCCCGACGAGGTCGAGCACCACTCCGATGAGCAGCAGCGTCCGCCAGCGCACGGCGTCAGCTTGGCACGCGCCGACCGACGCACCGAACACCGTCAGGGCCGAGTGGCCGGGGTTCAGGTGGTGTCACCAGCTGGCAGGGATGGCCGCTGCCGAGCGGTCGCTGATGGTCGGCTTCCACGTTGGTTCACCGTCGAGGCGGAGGTCGGGAAGTCGGCGCAGCAACGCCGGGAGGGCAAGGCGGATCTCGAGCCGGGCGAGCGCTGCACCGAGGCAGAAGTGGTGACCGAACCCGAACGTGAGGTGGGGGTTCGGGGTGCGGTCGAGCACCAGCCGATCGGCGTCGTCGAAGGCACGAGGATCGCGATTGGCGGCGAGGATGCCCATGAAGACCGCCTGGCCCGTGTCGAACTGCTTGCCGTGCCGCTCGTGCGGTTCGGCGACCGTGCGCATCATCACCTTGGGCGGCGGCTCGAACCGCAGCAGCTCCTCGACGGCGACGTCGAGAGCGTCATCGTCCGGATCGTCGCTCACAGCGACGAAGTGCTGCCGGGCCTCAGGGTCGCGACACAGCGCCACCGTGCCCGCGCCGAGCGACGAGGCGGTCGTGTCGTGTCCGGCGAAGAGCAGGAGCGAGCACGCGCCGAGGATCTCGGTGGTCGTGAGTCCGTCGTCGGATGCCTCGCGTGCGAGGAGCAACGACAGCAGGTTGTCCTCCGGCTCGGCCCGGTACCGATCCATCAACGGGCGCAGTCGGTCCTCGAACTCCGCGCCGGCCTCGCGCGCCAGTTCCTCGTAGTCGGGACGGTTGACCGCCCCGAACACGACGACCCCGAACTTCTCGGACCATCCGGCCAACCAGTCGCGCTCGTCGGCCGGGACACCGAACAGCTCGGCGATCACGGCCGCTGGGAGGGGATGGGCGAACCGCGCGACCAGATCCCCGCCGTCCGCCGCGGCCATCTCGTCGAGGAGGTCGTCGACGATGGCGGTGATCCGCGGGCCGAGGCCGGCGACCGCTCGCGGTGTGAACGATCGCGACAGCGGGCTCCGCAGGCGGGTGTGCTCGGGCGGCTCGTGGAAGAGCATCCAGCCGTCGAGCAGGTCGATCGCTCTGGCGAGCGCCTCGGCCCGCCTGCCGGTCAGCCGTTCGCGAAAGGCGTCCATCCGCTCGGTCGACAAGCGGCGGTCACGGAACGCCTCGTCGAGCTCCGGGTGCCCCATGATCACCCAGGCCCGGTGTCGCTCGCTCCACTGGATCGGGTCTGCGTCGCGCAGCGGCGCGAAGAACGCGTGCGGGTCGTCGACCGCCGCCGGCTCGAGCAGATCGATGGCGCTCACGTCGTCCGCCCGGTCATCGCAGGCGGGACGGCGCCATGCGCAACGCACCGTCGAGGCGGAGGTCGGCGCCGTTCAGCATCGGGTTGACGATGACGTGCTCGCACAGCGAGGCGAACTCGTCGGGGTGCCCGAAGCGCGGCGGGAACGGTGTCGACGAGGCCATCTGCTCGGCGTACTCCTCGGGCATGCCGGCCACGAGTGCGGTGTCGAACGACCCGGGTGAGATCGACACGACTCGAATCCCCCACGCTGCGAGGTCGCGTGCGAGCGGCAGCGTCATCGCCCTGACCCCGCCCTTCGATGCGGAATACGCGACGCCGCCGTCCACCCCGTCGGTCGCAGCGATCGAGGCCGTCGTGACGATCACCCCACGCTCACCGTCGGGGCCGATCGGGTCGAGCTCGTGCATCGTCCATGCTGCGAGCCGGACGAGGTTGAACACGCCGGTGAGGTTCACCCGGATGACGCGGTCGAACGCGTCCAGCGGGTAGGCGCCGGACCGGCCGATCAGCTTCTTGCCGGCACCGATGCCGGCGCAGGCGACAGCGGCCCGAGGAGGCCCGAGCTGGTCGACGAGTGCCGAGAACGCCGCGTCCATCGACTGGGCGGATCCGACGTCGCAGTGGGCGAACGCGCCGCCGAGCCGATCGGCGAGCAGTTCACCGCGGTCGGTGTCGAGGTCGAGGATCCCGACCCGTGCTCCCGCCGTCGCCAGCCGTTCGGCGGTGGCCGCGCCGAGGCCGGACGCGCCGCCGCTGATGTAGACCGTGGTCCCTTCCGTCTCCACGGCCACACCGTAGGGGTTGCACGGACTCGAAGCGCTGTCGAACGATCGTTCCGGCGTCGTGGCCTCAGGGATCACGGGTTCCCCGACCTCAGCAGACGGCGCGGACGTACGGGTACGGGTTGACCGCGCCGCCACCGCCTGGGTGAACCTCGAAGTGGAGGTGGGCGACGCCGGCGTTGCCGGTCGAGCCGACGTAGCCGATGACCTCGCCCCGTGACACGGATCGACTGGACCCCTCCCACGACGAGAGGTGGGCGTAGTAGTACTTCGTGCCCGACGACCCGGTGAGCCAGACCGCGTTGCCGCCGAGCCGATTGGTCTTGAAGTGCGCCGACCCCGATTCGACCGCCACCAGGGGCACGCCGCTCGGAGCCATCATGTCCACCCCCTGGTGGCGGCGCCCGCCGGATCGGGGGGCACCCCACGTGTCGGCGAACGAATGTGTGCCCGCCACCGGGCACACCATGCCGGCCCCCGCGTCGGCGGCCGGCGCGGGTTCGGCCGGTGCCGGTGGGGACGTCGTCGGAGGAGCTGCGGG